>DQSP01000072.1 GCA_015663215.1 Sulfurimonas sp. | reverse complement strand
TTAGCAAAACACTTGGTGTGGGTACCTTGTCGATGTATACAACACTAGAACCATGAAGAATCGGTACAAGAAAGCCAACAGTACACTCTAAAGTGTGAGCAAGTGGCAAGATAGATAAAAAGACATCATTAGAAAATATTTCTATTTTAGAGTAAGTAGAGAGGGCATTTGTTACAAGGTTTTTATGAGAGAGCATAACACCTTTAGAATTTCCAGTTGTTCCAGAAGTATAGAGTAGTGCTGCCATGTCATCTTGTGTTGGTATGCTTAACTCTTTAGCAGATGTGAGTTTTTGCTTTATTTTTGAGATGTAACTATGGTTTGTGAGTGAAGTTACCAACTCTAAGTCATCAAGTTTTATAACAAAATGGAGTTGAGAATCATTAAGCTCTTCGATGGTAGAGAGGTGTTTGTCTGAAACAAAAATTGCCTTAGCCTCAGAGTGGTGTATGATATGATGTACATCAGATATATGAAAATCAGGTAAAATAGGAACAACTACAGCTCCAAAATATGTAATACTAAGATAAGCAACTCCCCAGTTTGGCATATTTTCACTTAGTAGTGCTACTTTATCACCTTTTGCTATACCATTATCATGAAGTTTTTTAATAGTATCTTGAATATTTTGGTATAACTCATCGTAAGTCATAGGGTCTTGACCAACCTTTGCGAGTGCGGGTTTATTTGGATATAGAGCAACAGAACGGTCTATAAGGCTTTTTAACGTAAAGTTTTCTAAGTTATCATAAGGGTAAGTCATAGCTAATCTCTTCTTTTGTATTTATTTAGTATTATTATACATATAAATAGTGTACTTATAATAATTATACACAAAAAAAGGCAAATTCTTGAGCAGACGTCACAAAAGCAATCAACCCAAACAAGATACTGTAAACTTTACATCAGCAGATTTCCTTCCTACAACCAGAGAAGACATGGATGCAAGAGGATGGGATTATTGTGACATAATCTTAGTAAGTGGAGATGCTTACATAGACTCTCCTTTTATAGGTGTTGCAATGGTTGGTCGTATGCTTGAACGTATGGGATACAAAGTAGGAATGATAGGTCAGCCTGATGTCAAAAGTCCTGATGATATTCGACGCTTAGGTGAGCCTAGGCTTTACTGGGGTGTAAGTGGTGGAAGTGTTGATAGTATGGTTTCTAACTACACTGCAACAAAAAAATTTAGAAACTCTGATGACTACACACCAGGTGGAAAAAATAACAAACGCCCAGATCGTGCTATAAGTGTTTACTGTAACCTCATTCGTCAACACTTTAAAAATACTGTACCTTTAGTCCTCGGTGGAATAGAAGCAAGTTTAAGACGTGTAACACACTATGACTACTGGTCAAACAAACTCAAAAAACCCATACTCTTTGATGCAAAAGCTGATGTACTTATCTACGGTATGGGTGAGACTGCCATAGAAGAACTAACTCGTGCAATGGATGAAAAACGTGATTATAGAGATGTGAAAGGTATCTGTTATATTTCAAAAGAACCAGTACAAGAGTATCATCAAATGCCTTCACATCAAGATTGTTTAGATGATAAAGAGAAGTACATAGATCTCTTTGACCTCTTTTATGATAACAACGACCCTATCGCTGCAAATGGTTTATGTCAAGCAGTAGACACACGATTTCTCATCCAAAATCCACCATGTAATCACCTCAATGAAAAAGAGATGGATGCAAACTCCAATCTACCTTTTACAAGAGAGTTACACCCTCACTATGCAAAAGATGGAAAAGTAAAGTGTCTTGAGACTATAAAATTTTCTATCATGACACATCATGGCTGTTGGGGTGAGTGTAATTTTTGTGCTATTGGTGTGCATCAAGGACGTAGTATTCGTACTCGTAGTGAAGAAAATATTCTTGCAGAAGCAAATGACTTTAACAAATACAAAGACTATAAGGGAATCATCTCTGATGTAGGTGGACCAACGGCAAATATGTACGGGTATGAGTGTAACAAAAAAGAAAAACTTGGTACTTGTGACCATCAACGTTGTGTTGATGCAACTCATCTTTGTCAGTCAATGAAACCAGATCACTCTCGTAACATAAATTTACTCAGACGTGTTCGTGAAGTTCCTGGAGTCCGTAAAGCTTTTGTCGCTTCTGGTGTTCGTTATGACCTCATAACTGCTGACAAAGAACATGGTTACTCATACTTAAAAGAGATGGTAAAACACCATATATCTGGACAGATGAAAGTAGCTCCTGAACATACACAACAGCATGTTTTAGAACTTATGGGAAAACCAGGAAAACAGACACTTATAGACTTTAAAAAGTTATATGACAAGCTAAATGCAGAAGAGGGTAAAAAACAGTTCTTAACTTACTACCTTATAGCGGCACATCCTGGATGTGAAGAAAAAGATATGCATGAGTTAAAACGCTTCACTACAGAAGAGTTACAGATGAACCCAGAACAAGCACAAGTCTTTACTCCTACTCCTGGAACATACTCGGCTGTTATGTACTACACTGAAATGGACCCTAAAACTCGTAGAAAAATCTTTGTAGAAAAAGACACTAAACGCAAAGAAAAACAGAAAAATATTGTAGTAAATAAAGAGCACTTCTCTTCAGCAAGTGGATTTGCTTCTTAGTCTTTACGTATTGAAGTAGCCGTTAAAAAGATATAGTCTTTACCGGTGATAGTTACACGAAACTTTTTCTGTTGTAGATATTTTTTTGCAAAGATAACATCTTTGTAGAGTAGTCCCATCTCTGAGAATGGATAGTTTTTTACTCTTGCTCCATATACCATCTCTCCATCAATCCAACGACAGTTTGGAAATCCTAGTATTATCGCTCCCTCGCGTTTGAGTTGGTTTTGTACTATGGACATAAGTAATTTGTTAAACTCAAGGTTTGAGCTTTGTAGAGTTGCTATGCTTATGATAAGATCAAATTTTTCAAGTGACAAACTGTTGAGCCCATTAATATCTTGAGTATAAAAGGTGATGTTAGTAAACTCTTGAAACTTTTGTTTGGCTGCATTTATAGCAGAAGAGCAGTAGTCAATGCCTACTAAGTCCAAATCCTTAAAACTTGTTGTCTGTTTTTGTATAGCCTCAAACTCATCGCCACTATTTACACCAAGGTTTAAAATCCGTTTTCTTTGTTGGATATTGACATTTTTAAGAGCTTCTATGTAGTAGTATATAAAAGAACTCTCTTCATTTTTATGAATCTGTGAAAATATAGAATCTTCTCCATATTTTTCCTCTTTTTCTTGTACTGATTTATGAAAACTATCATCATTACTTAGTTTTTCAAAACGGATGAGGAGTGTATGCTCTGTCAGTAGCTTTGGTGTGAGCATTTTACAGTGAAGAAGTTGTGCTAAGTCTACCCAGGCTTTATAGCCTCTGTAGATATATGTTTGAGAATCAAGTGTGACTTGTGTAGCCGAGTAGGTAGAAGAGAATAGGTCAGGGTTTAAAACCT
>DQSP01000119.1 GCA_015663215.1 Sulfurimonas sp. | reverse complement strand
GGCATATTTGCCTCTTCATCTATCTGCTCTTCTAACCACTCTTTAATGTTTACAGCTTCTATCTCGATAGCTCCAGTAGGACAAGCTTGAACGCAAGCAGGAGATTGACCCACATCAAGGCGTTCATGGCACATATGACACTTGGTTACAATGTTTCGCTCTTCGTGAAAAACAGGCACTTCATAAGGACAGTTCCAAGTACAGTATTGACATCCAATACAACTATCATCGTCATGAATAACTATACCAGTTTCTTGAATCTTTATATATGAATTGGTAGGACAACCTATAAGACACTCTGGGTCTATACAGTGGTTACATGACATGGAGTTGAGCATCTGAGTAAACGCAGGAAACTCTCCTCCTTCCATCTCTCCAACTCTTCGCCATTTTATATCTGCGGGATTATTATTTTGCTCATTACAAGCCACTTCACAACAGCGACACCCTACACAAGCAACTGCATCAAAGTGAAAACGGTACTGCTCACCCTCTTTAAGTGCTGGTATATCTATGCCGTAAGAACCACACTGCATTCCTGTATCGGCTTTGTGGTCTATAAAACTCTCTAGTGGCGTTTGCATATACTTCTCCGCTGGCTTAATATTTGCAATTATACATAAAAATCTATCGCTTCTTCCAAATCTATGTTTAAATTTTACACAGCTTTTTTAAATGTTTTAATAAACTTTTCAAATTCATCTGCTGGAAGTGGTTTTGAGTAGAGATAACCTTGAATATAGTCACAACCATTTTCAACTAAAAATAATAGGCTATAGCTATCAAAGTTATCACAACTAAAAGCCAAAGTGTTGGTATAAATCTATAGCCATAAGTAACATTTTTAAGTTCCATAAAATAGTCTATGATTAACTGTACTTTTATCATAACTGTTACAAGAATAATAGCCACAAAAGCTGCGTTTACATAGTTAAAGTAGCCGATAACAAAAGTCAAACATGTTAAAAACAGTAAAATTATCCATACTTTAAAATTCATATCCCTACCTTATAATGTATATCACAGCGAAGAGGACTATCCACAACAAATCTATTAAGTGCCAATAAATAGCACCTGTCTGCATTCCCAAATAGTTCTCATAAGAGTAAGCACCTCTTTTAGTGTTTTGTCTTACATTAAACAGAATAACAACACCTAAAATCATATGTAAAAAATGAAACGCAGTGAGCAAGATATAGAACATAAAAAAAGTGTTTGTGCTTAAGTCTATTCCCTGTGCTGATTTTTGAGAAAATTCTATGATTTTATTTACAATAAAAACAAGTCCTAAGCCCATGGCAAAAAGGAGCCATTTTGAAGCGAGTGCTGATGCTTCTTTTTTAGCTTTTATTTTTATAGATTCTAATGCTTTTACAACAAAATAACTACTTGTTACAAGAATAAGTGTATTAACAAAACCAAATCTAGTATCAAGCAATAATTGCGACTCATTAAAGAGTGCCACATCTAATCGCCTTGCAAAAGCATAACCCACAAAAAGTAATCCGAATGTGATAAGCTCAACATAAACGATTATCCATATACCAAAGTCACCTGGTGGCAGTTTCTCTTTTGTTTGTAGCTCTTTTGTCATATTTTAAACTCATCACCCTCTAAATTTTCAAGACTCGTCTGAGCAAACATTTTTATCATCATCTCTTTTGGTATCACCCACTGGTCGTGTAAAGAGCATTTATTTTCACTGTCACATGTGCCTATTCCTAAAATACATTGGTTCTCTTTTACAATATCTCCAAACTGGTTTAAGATATCTAAAACCATAATCTCTGATGCTGGTTTTGCCAACTTGTAACCACCCTCTCTTCCTCTTATGGAGATAATAAATTCAGACTTTACAAGTTGTGTCAAAATCTTCGTTAAAAATTTATAAGGTATTGTGAGTATTGTTGAGAGTTCTTTAGCATTTTGAAGTTTACCATGAGAGTTTGCTATATAACTTAACATTCTTATTGCATATTGTGTTGTATTACTTAACTCCATTGCAACTCCTTTTTTTAATCCAAATTATACCTAATTATATAGTAATAAAATTAAATACTACTAAAAGGTAGTATTAAGAGTTTTTAGTTACCATTTCAAATACTACTTCAAGGTAGAATTTAAAGAGGAGTTACTTATGTCTGAACGCATTACCAAAAATATGGCTAGAAATATTTACTTCGGTGGTAGTCTTTTTGCCATCTTAGTATTTGCTGGTCTGAGTGTTGACACGGTACAAAGAGTACCTAAGTTATCACATGCTGACAAGATTACAGAGTCTGTTGCACGTGGGAAAAATCTATGGGAAGTGAACAACTGCGTTGGTTGTCATACTATTATGGGCGAAGGTGCGTACTATGCTCCTGAGCTTGCAAATGTATTTGACCGACGTGGTTTAGGAGACGAGGTTGCATTTAAAGCCTATCTAAATGGCTGGATGGCAGCACAACCACTAAGTGAGCCGGGCAGAAGAAAAATGCCACAGTTTCACCTCAGCGAAGCACAAGTTAATGATCTTGCTGACTTCTTAATCTGGACATCTCGTATCGACGATAACGAATGGCCACCAAACATTGAAGGATAATCAGATGAAATACAGTTCACAAATGGTTGCTAAAAATTATTTTATTTTTGCACTTGTTCTTCTCGCAGGAGAGATGCTTTTTGGTCTAATACTCGGTACTCAGTATATCGCTGGTGACTTTTTATTTCCAGAGATTCCTTTTAATGTTGCTCGTATGGTTCACACTAACCTACTTATAGTTCTTATACTTTTTGGTTTCATGGGCTCAGCTTATTACCTTGTTCCTGAAGAGAGTGAGAGAGAGTTATGGAGTCCACTTCTTGCAAACATAATGTTTTGGATATTTGCGGCTGCAGGTGTATCAACTATACTTGGCTATTTACTTGTCCCTTATGCGACTTT
>DQSP01000172.1 GCA_015663215.1 Sulfurimonas sp. | reverse complement strand
TACAAAGGTCTTGGTGAGATGAATCCTGATCAACTTTGGGAAACAACTATGACACCTGAAAACCGTGTATTGCTTCAAGTTACTATTGATGATGCTGAAGTGGCTTCAGATGCATTTACGCTCTTTATGGGTGATGAGGTTGAGCCACGTCGTAACTATATCGAAACACATGCCAAAGATGTAAAACACCTCGACGTGTAGGAACTTTTTATGTTACTACCACAAACCAAAGAGAGAGAGTACCGTTTTAGGTTAGCACTTAGAATGGGACTACCTATCTTTGGTCTTATTTTAGCTCTTCTTTTTCACACACTTCTTAACAATTATGAGACTCTACATAGTGCTTTTTACATAGAAGCAGTTATTCTTTTAGTTTTTAGTATTTATTTTATTTTATACCTAATTTACAATGGATTTGATGTCAGGATAACAGATGATGTGAGTAAAACATTTACACGTGAATATCTTTTTAAATACATTAAAGAAAAATTGAAAAAAGAGAAAGAGTACACCCTAATCCTTATCAGTATAGAAAATTTGAACGATATAAACTCGCTCTATGGAATTAAAAATGGTGATAAAGTTTTAAGAGAAGTAGCAGTTTGGGTTGGGGAATACCTCAAAGCACAAAAAATTGATAATTTTCCGTTGGGGCATATTAAAGGGGGAGATTTTATCATTGGGCTTGAAGGGTTGAAAAAGGAATACACTACTATTTTAGAGTTAATGTGTTTAAAATCTAATGATTTTAAAGTAGATGATATAGAAGTCAAAATTATCGGTGCAATAAGTGATACAAGTCATTCAAATGAACTTGATTATATGGTTGAAAATCTTTTTGAACTTCAAAAACAGAGAAAAGATTTAAAAAAAGATAGATATGAAGATACAATGAATCCAAATGAGTTAGAATCATTAGTGATAGAGGCGATAAATAAACACTCTGTGCGTATTATGAGTCAAGATGTTTTTTATGAAAATAGAGTAGCTTTTAAAGAGTGTTTTATTAAGCTTAAATGTGCTGATGGAAAACTTCTCTATCCAAAGAACTATATAAAAGTTATCAATAAGCTAGGGCTAGTAATTGAGTATGACTTGATGGTTCTTCAAGCGATAACCCTGCAAGTCTCAAAAGATGAAGAGAGTATTTTTGCATTAGGAATTTCACCAACATCATTGAGAAATGCCAAGTTTTTAGCCACGACTAAAGAGCTTTTACAAAACTCCAAACTAAAGATTATGTTTATTCTATCTGAACATGAGTACTATAGTCATGTGCAAAAATACAATTCTATTATCAAAACACTTAAAGATGTTGGTGTCATGATAGCTATAGACAAGCTAGGCTCGTACCATACAAGCTTTTTATACTTAAAAGAGTTAGATATTGATGCTGTTAGATTTGACACACAGTACTCATCATATGATAAAATGAAGAATAATAGTGCTATCATAGATGGTTTTAAAACTATGGCTTCACATAAAGATGTTAAATGTTGGATGAAAAATATAGAGACCCAAGAGGCAAAAGAACTAGCATCTAATCTTAATGTAGAGTATCTACAAGGAAAGTATTTAAGTGCTTTAGTGCCAGTTTACGAGAGCTAAAAAAGGGGTAAAATGTTTGCTAATCTACTAAAGAAAAATAAATCTCAAGATAACGCACTAGATGCATCACTTCAAGAACTCACACTAAAAATAGATAAGATGAATCTAACAGAGATGCGTTCTTTTGTACAAAATAAAATAAAAGATCTTGAAGTCTCTAATGATGGTTTAAACAGTGTTTTACAAAGACTTACTAAAATAGATAGCACTAGTAACAAAATCTATATCAATAGTGATGATATGGACTCAAAAAAGAAAAAAGCATTTGACCTAGTACTTCTAATAATGGCAAGTAAAAAGGTAAATATACAGACCATTGAGTTGGTACAAGGTTTTTTAGTTACTTACGAAGAGATTATAAATGAGTATGACACAGAGCATAAAGATATCTACACATCAAGATTTAAAGATGCTATAGTAAATGCAGTTGCAATGGTAGAGGTAATCTCTCATATGGAAAATAAACTTAATATACTTTCAGAATAAGTTTTAACTACCAAGATAGGCTTCTAGCCACTTAAGAGCACCTTTGAGTGTATTAAACACCCCTTTCATCTGTGCTTCATATGCTTTTTCGAGTATCAAACTAAACTTTTTAGATGGAGCCAGTCCAAAAGTAATAAGTTCTTTTCCTTGAAGCAGGGCTGGAAGTTTTTGATTTAATACTTTGAGTGCTATAGCTTTTTCTCTTAGTTTAGTGATCTGTTCTTTTTTTCCTCCTATATAGTAAGCATCCATATACAAAAGAAATATCTTTATATTTAACTTATTTGCTAAGCTGTATAGGGCATAGTTAGAGTTGTCATGTATATCAAAATTTTCTTGAACTTCTAAAAATAGAGATAAATCATTTAACAATGTTTGTTTGTTCGTTAGCTTATCAAGAAGGTGATAACTCTCTTTTGTGTAAAGCAGAGATAAGAAGATGAGCATATCAGTTTTATCATCTGCTGTTTTATGCATGGCAAAATAGTCCACCGACTTATACTTTTGAGTAAAACCAAAATAGTCTAACAGCTTGAGTTGTTCTAGTAGTTTTAAACCAATTGAAGGGCTAGAAGATTTTAAAAACATTTTTTTGAGTTCTTCGTATATTCTTTCTCTTGGAAGTTCTTGGAGTATATTGTTAGCAACAAGTGTTTTAAAAAGAGTAAACAATTCACTATCAAGGCTAAAGTGAAACCTTGAACTAAACTGTATACCCCTTAGTACTCTTAAGGGGTCTTCAGCAAACTTATCAATATTTACTGCATTTAAAATCTTGTTTTTAATGTCCTCTAATCCATCGTACGGGTCTAAAAATACTTTGTTAAGTACATCATAACCCATAGCATTAATTCTGAAGTCACGACGTTCTGCAGCAGATGTAAAGTCTAAGTTTTTATCTGTTGTTATTTTAAAACCTCTATGGCCAGAGGAAATTTTTGAGTCAGTTCTAGGAAGAGAAAAATCTAAATCTAAACCTTTAAAAAAGAGTTTACATACACCAAAACTTTTCCCTACCATATTGATATGACCAAATTCTTTTAATATATCTTCAAGAGTACTCAAAGAATCAAGACCATAAACTTCGATATCTATATCTTTAGAGTCAATTTGAAGAATTTTATCACGAATATAACCACCAACAATAATGGGTCTTATATTATATTTAGACAGTTTATCAAATATTGTATCTATTTTATTTGGATAATCAAACATATTTATCTTTTTTATAAGCAGTGAAATAAAATAAAATTATTTATACTAATTTCTTTGAAAAATAGAATAAAATCATTTATAAATCTATTCTATTTTCTACAATAAAGCTTTACAACATAAGTATATCACTTATTTTACTGAAACATTATAATTATTTGGGTATAATTCGCAAAATATTCCAAAAAGGAACCCCTTATGCAAAAAATAAGAAACATTGCCGTTATCGCTCACGTTGACCACGGTAAAACTACACTAGTTGATGGTCTACTTGAACAGTCTGGTACATTTGGTGATCACGAACAACATGATGAAAGAGCTATGGACAGTAATGACATCGAAAAAGAGCGTGGAATCACGATTCTTTCTAAGAATACTGCTATTCGTTATAATGGATACAAAATTAACATTATCGATACTCCGGGTCACGCTGACTTTGGTGGTGAAGTTGAACGTGTTCTTAAGATGGTTGATGGCGTTTTAGTTCTTGTTGATGCTTATGAGGGTGTTATGCCTCAGACTAAGTTTGTTGTTAAGAAAATGCTAGCACTTGGTATTAAACCACTTGTAGTAATTAACAAGATTGACAAACCATCTGCTGAGCCAGATCGCGTTGTTGATGAGATGTTTGACCTATTTGCAGATATGGGTGCAACTGATGAGCAACAAGATTTTCCTGTTATCTATGCTGCTGCTCGTGATGGTATAGCTAAGATGGACATGAGTGATCCTGATGGAGATTTTACTTGTATTTTTAATACAATTATTAACGATGTTCCAGAGCCTCAAGGTGACGCTGCAAACCCACTTCAAGCACAAGTTTTCACACTTGATTATGATAACTATGTTGGTAAAATTGGTATTAGCCGTATTTTTAACGGTACAGTTAAAAAAGGTGACAATATTATGCTTGCAAAAGCTGATGGTGAGATGGTTAAAGGTAAGATTACTAAACTTATCGGTTTTCTAGGTCTTAACCGTATGGAAATAGAAGAAGCTGAAGCTGGCGATATTGTTGCATTTGCTGGTATGGAAACTGTTGATGTTGGTGATACTATTGCTGACCCTGCTAATCCTGTGGCACTTGACCCTATGCATGTTGAAGAGCCAACACTTACAGTTATATTTGCTGTAAATGATTCTCCTTTAGCTGGTAAAGAAGGAAAGCACGTAACATCTAACAAGCTTCGTGAGCGTTTAGAGTTTGAAATGAACACTAATGTTGCAATGAAGCTTGAAGTAGTTGGTGAGGGTAAGTTTAAAGTTTCGGGTCGTGGTGAGCTTCAAATTACTGTTCTTGCTGAAAACATGCGTCGTGAAGATTTTGAGTTTTCTATCTCTCGTCCAGAAGTTATCGTTAAAGAGATCGAAGGTGTTAAGTGTGAGCCATTTGAGCATCTAGTTATCGATGTTCCTGAAGATCTTTCAGGTGGTGTTATTGAGCGTCTTGGTAAGAGAAAAGCAGAGATGAAATCAATGCTTCCAATGGGTCAAGGTTTCCAAAGAATCGAGTTTGAAATTCCAGCTCGTGCATTAATTGGTTTCCGTGGTCAGTTCTTAACAGACACAAAAGGTGAGGGTGTTATGAATCACTCATTCATAGAATTCCGTCCTTATAGTGGTGGTGTTGAGTCTCGCTCTTATGGTGCTCTTATTTCTATGACTGCTGGTTCAACTTTAGCATTTTCACTTTTCTCTATTCAAAATCGTGGTGTTCTTTACATCGGTGTTCAAACTGAAGTATACGAAGGTATGATTATTGGTGAGCACTCACGTGATAATGACCTAGTTGTTAACCCTATTAAAGGTAAAGCACAGTCAAATGTTCGTTCATCTGGTGCTGATGAAGCTATTAAGCTTATTCCACCTCGTGACATGTCACTAGAGCGTGCTCTAGAGTGGATCGAAGATGATGAGTTACTTGAAGTTACTCCTAAATCTATTCGTATTCGTAAGAAATTTCTTACAGAATCTGAGCGTAAACGTCACTCTCGTAAGGGTAAATAATCTTTACACCTTTTTCTTCATAGAATTTTCTATGAAGAAACTATCTTTCTTCCCTCTTTTTAATAAAAATCTTCATCAATGCCCCTGTTAATGTTAAGTTAGTTACCATCGCAACTATTACTG
>DQSP01000243.1 GCA_015663215.1 Sulfurimonas sp. | reverse complement strand
TGAGCAAAATACAAGCCTAAGTAATGAATATAGTGATGGATATATTTTAAGAAACTTTCACACTCTTGCCGTAAATACTCAACTTACTCGTGCTTATGAAGACTTCTCTCATGTTATTAGTTTTGGTGTTTCATATAATAAGGCAGGAACACAGTCTACTAGCGGTTACTATTTAGATAATGAAGAGATCTGTGCCAATAAGCAAAATCAAAACGATCCTCGCTGTGAATTTTATAATATATCCGATATCCAAGAAGAAGCACAAATTGATTTTATTGAGTACCTATATGACGAGGAAGCTAAAGAAATACTTTACCATAGATTAGCACAGAGAATCGCATATGGAAATATTGACAATAGATATGGTGAGTTAGAAAATGAATTAAATTATCGTGTGACAGATTATCTTACTTTTTACAATAATATGTTCTATAACTATGAAGAAGCAAGTTTTTCAAGAGTTTTTAATCAAGTTTCAGCAAATAAATTTGGTATTAACCTAGCTTTATCACATCTCTACAAAGATACTTTTTTACCAGCTACGGTAAATACACCAAAGTACACAAGTTACTTAACATCAACTCTTAGATATACTTACGATAATCACTACTCTTTTAGTGCTTTGTACAATTATGATGCAATTAGTAAAAATGCTAAAACTCAAGAGATAGGTTTTATGTATAAAAAAAGATGTTGGGACTTTGGGATTAGATATAGTGAAAACAGACGTCCAATACTGAGTAATAATGCAACATCATTTATTGATGAACGTTATATCTATTTTACAATTTTGTTAAAACCTTTGATGCAAGCAAATGGTTCTTCAAATATTGCTATGCAGTTACCAAATGCGAATTAAACAAGGGAGTTCATATGCCATCATATAAAAATATTCTTCTCGACAGAAAGGATGCAGCCACTAAACTTTTAGATGTTATTCCTATGAATAAACTCAAAGAAGAGGAGTGGAACATTGTGGCAGTTTCACGTGGTGGGTTAGAAGCTGCTGCTTGTATTAAAGGGAAACTAGCAAATAACTTAGAAATTCTTTTTTTAGAAGCGATTATGGCACCTAATAATCCAGAGTGTGAAGTGGCAAGAGTCTCAGAAACAGAAGAAATAGTTATTAACGAGCAACTTGTAAGTGCATTTGAGATTCAGTATGACTATATCTATGGTGAAGCACATAGAAAACATGAAGAGAATATTTTAAGCCGTATTTATCAGTATAGAAAGGGGAGACCTTTCCCGAGTATGAAAGATAAAGTGGTTATGTTAGTGGATGAAGGAAGCGAAAGCGGTAGTAAGTTTATGACAGCACTAAAAACTGTTTTGGTTCAAAGTCCAAAGGCAGTATATATTGCAGTGCCAGTTTTACCAAGAGATGTACTTGAAGCATTGGAACCTTTTGTTGATGATATATTCTTTTTGCATGAGATAGATGATTATGTAGAAACGGCTTTGTATTACGAACATTTAGAGCCAATAAATGATGAAAAAATTGAAAAAATACTAGAGGAATTAAAATGACATATGATGTAAGTTTAGAGTTAGAAAATAGAGAAGAGTCTTACTCTTTTGGAGATGTGGCAAAACAAGCAAATGGTGCTTGCTGGTTAAAGTCAGGAAAGAGTGTTATTCTTGCGACAGTTGTTATTGATGAGACAGAAATAGTAAAAGACGATTTTCTTCCTTTAACTGTACAATATATAGAAAAAACATATGCTGCAGGTAAAATTCCAGGTGGATTTTTTAAACGTGAGACAAAGCCAAGTGACTTTGAAACTCTTACTTCAAGAATAGTCGATAGAAGTTTAAGACCACTATTTCCTAAAGGTTTTGGGCATCCAACACAGATAACTATTATGGTTTTTTCTGCTGATAGTGAGTCTGATCTACAAGTTTTAGCTCTAAACGCAGCATCAGCCGCTCTTTTTACTTCTGACATAGATATTAACACATCAGTATCAGCTGTTCGTACTGCTAAGGTTGATGGTGAGTTAATAATTAACCCAACTCTAACACAGCTTAAAAACTCTACACTTGATCTTTACCTTTCAGGTACAAAAGATGACTTACTTATGATAGAGATGCGTACTTTTGGTGGCGAAAAAGTAGAAGTAACAGACATGGTAATAGACCCTATGCTTGATCCTACTATGAGTGGCGCTGTTATAAGCTCTCATGTATCAAATGCGATGAGTGAAGATGAACTTATAGAAGTGTTTGAGAAAACTCAAGCAGAACTTTTTGCTGCAAATAGTAAATATGAAGAAGCATTTAAAAGCTCTCAAAAAGAAGTGGCAGAGTTAGACCTAAAAGCACATGTGTCTAATGAAGAGATGATGACTTATGTAAGAGATACTCATATGTCAGACATCAAAGATGCCATGAATCAGATGGCAAAATCTGAGCGTTCAACTGCTCTTCGTACTTTACGTAAGAAAATTCTTACACTAAAAGAAGAGTGGGCTACTACTGAGTTAGAAGTAGAGCTTAAAGATGCAATAGACAAAGTGAAAAAAGAAGAAGTTCGTGCACAGATACTTAATGAAAATATTCGTGCTGATGGTCGTACTTTAACAGAAGTTAGACCTATTAGTATAGATACAAATGTTCTTCCAAACGCACACTCATCATGCCTCTTTACTCGTGGACAAACGCAGGCTCTTGTTGTGCTTACTATGGGTGGACCAAAAGATGCACAGATGTTTGAATCGCTAACAGATAGTGGTACTCAAAATGAAAACTTTATGGTGCATTACAATTTCCCTGGTTTTTCAGTAGGTGAAGCTTCACCTGTTATGGGAACTAAACGCCGTGAACTCGGTCATGGTAATTTAGCAAAACGTGCACTTGCTCCAGTTGTAGACCTTGATGGACAGACTGTTCGTTTAGTATCTGAGATATTAGAATCAAATGGTTCTTCTTCTATGGCTACTGTATGTGGAGGATATATGGCACTTCGTGCGGCGGATATCGAGACCAGCGATACTATTGCTGGAATTGCTATGGGTATGGTGAGTGAAGATGGAAAGTATGCTATTCTCTCTGATATCATGGGACTAGAAGACCATGATGGAGATATGGACTTTAAAGTAACTGGTTCTAAAGAGGGTATAACTGCAATGCAGATGGATATCAAACTCGGTGGAATAAGTCTAAACATACTAAAAGAAGCTCTCTATCAAGCAAAAGAAGGTCGTTCTCATATCATCGACATAATGATAGAAGCGGAGTCGAAAATAGAATTTAATGATGGTGTTTTACCTTCTGTTGATCTCTTTCATATAGATCCTTCTTTCATAGGTGAGATTATAGGTCAAGCTGGTAAGACTATCCGTGAGATGATAGAAAAATTTGAAGTAGCTATCGACATTGATAAAAAAGATGGAAAAGTGAAAATCACTGGTAAAAATAAAACTGGTGTTGCAGGTGCTCGTGGGCATATAGAAGGTATAGTAAAT
>DQSP01000276.1 GCA_015663215.1 Sulfurimonas sp. | reverse complement strand
TTAAGGGATTAGTGTGAGTTGTAAAAGATTACTTGACAACTGCTTTTTAGGTGAGAGTCGTGGGTAGTGGTTTGAGAGAGGGGTGGAAAGTTCGTAAGCTTGGGGAAGTTTGTGATTTTCAAGGTGGTTCTCAACCACCAAAAAGTCAATTTATTTATGAGAACAAAGAAGGTTATGTTCGTTTTTTACAAATTAGAGATTTTAAAAATAATAAAAACATCACATATATTCCTGAATCTAAGAAAAATAGATACTGTAATAAAGATGATGTGTTATTAGGAAGATATGGTGCTTCTGTTGGAAAAATATTAATCAACAAAGCTGGTGCATATAATGTTGCCGTAATGAAAACTATTCCCAATAAAGATTTACTACTTACACAATATTTATTCTTTTATTTAACTTCTTCAGAATTTCAAACTAATCTACTAAATGTTGCTTCTCGTTCCGCACAAGATGGTTTTAGTAAAAAGGATATATTTAACTTTTCTGTCTTAATTCCCCCACTCCAAGAACAAAAAAAGATAGTGGCTATTTTGGATGAGGCTTTTTTGGCTATTGAGAAGGCTAAGGCAAACGCGGAGTTAAATCTGCAAAACGCCAAAGAGCTTTTTGAGTCTTATCTGCAAGGGGTTTTTGAGAATAGAGGTGAGGGTTGGGAAGAGAAAAGTTTAAATGATGTTTGTGTAGTTCAAAGAGGTAGCTCTCCAAGACCAATAAAAAAATATATTACTGAAAGTGAAGATGGTGTTAATTGGATTAAAATTGGAGATACTAAAAAAGTAAATAAATATATTTATACCACGAATCAAAAAATTACAAAAGAAGGTTCTGAAAAATCAAGATATGTAAAAGAAGGAGATTTTATTTTATCCAACTCCATGTCCTTTGGCAAACCATATATTATGAAAACTGATGGTTATATTCATGATGGTTGGTTCGTTTTACGCTTATATGAGTTCGTAGATACAGAATATTTTTTTCAACTTCTTTCCTCAAGTCTTGTAAATGAGCAATTTCACAAGCTAGCTAGTGGTTCTGTTGTAAAAAATATAAGTGGTGACCTAGTAAAAAAAGTTATATTACCAATTCCTCCATTAAATGCACAAAAACAAATAGTAAAAAAACTAAACACTCTCCAAGAACAAACAAAAAAACTAGAGTCCATCTACACCCAAAAACTCAGCGACTTAGAGGAGTTAAAAAAATCTCTTCTGCAAAAAGCTTTCAGTGGGGAACTAATATGAATAAGTTGATATTATATCCCAAATGGTGTATAATAATCTAAAGGATTAATGATGAGTAAGGTACAAACAAGTTTACGACTCGATGAAGATAAATTTTGTGAAGCAAAAGAGATACTTAAAAACTTAGGTCTTAACTTTACCGAAGCTGTAAACATATTTACAAGTATGGTAGTTGCTACTAAAGGCTTACCTTTTGATGTGAAACTTCCTACTAAAGATTTTCAAAAATCCTTAGATGAGTTAGAGATGAAAAAAGGTAAAAGTTTTCACACTACAGATGACCTTTTTAAAGATTTAGATAGCTAATGTACACTCTTTTTAGAACACCCTCTTTTAAAAAACAGTATAAAAAGTTATCGATTTTAGATAAAAATTTACTAAAAGACATTATCACTCTTCTTGTGCAAAATAAAGAACTTGACGAGAAATATAAAGATCATAAACTTACTGGAAATTTTAAATATTTAAGAGAATGTCACATTAAACCAGACTTACTTTTAATCTACAAAAAAGATGATGACATCCTAGAACTAGCCTTAGTTCAAGTAGGAAATCATGGTTCACTTTTTAAGTAAAAGGGAAAGACAATGAACGAATCCCAAACAAGAGCAGAGTTAATAGACCCTAAACTTATAGAGGCTGGTTGGGGAGTCGTACCCCAGAGCCACATACTCCGTGAAGAGAATGTTTGTCGCATAACTGATGGTCGCATTCAAGTGGGAGGAAGTCGTACAAAAGCTCTCATAGCCGACTACATCTTAGTTTATAAGGGTGTGAAACTCGCAGTCATTGAGGCTAAACGCAGAGAGTTAAACGTAAGTGAGGGAGTGGCACAAGCTAAACTTTATGCTCAAAAACTCTCTCTTGATATGACTTACTCTACGAATGGCGATACTATTTATGCCATTTCAATGGAGAGTGGTGAAGAGGGTTTAGTAGAGAGCTTCCCAACTCCCGATGAACTCTGGTCACTTAACTTTGAGAGTGAAAATGAGTGGCGCGATAAGTTTTCTACCGTACCCTTTGAGAGTAAAAGTGGCTCATGGAGTCCTCGCTACTACCAAGAGATAGCAGTACAAAAAACACTCAATGCCATCGCCCAAAATAAAACACGACTACTTCTTACTCTCGCAACAGGAACAGGAAAAACAGCCATAGCGTTTCAGATAGCTTGGAAACTCTTCCAAACACGATGGACACTTCAAGGCGACGGCAAACGCAGACCTCGCATACTCTTCTTAGCAGACAGAAACATACTTGCAGACCAAGCCTTTAACTCCTTTGGAGCATTTCCTGAAGATGCAATGGTTCGCATAAAACCCAAAGAGATAAAAAAGAGCGGTCGTGTTCCCACAAATGGAAGTATATTTTTCACCATCTTTCAGTCATTTGTAAGTGGTACGGATGAAGAGGGAGAGCCTAAGGCAAACTTTGGTCAGTACCCAAGCGACTACTTTGATTTTATCATCATAGATGAGTGTCATCGTGGTGGAGCAAACGATGAGGGGAACTGGAGAACTATACTAGAGTACTTTAGCCCTGCCGTTCAGCTAGGACTCACAGCCACACCTAAACGCAGTGACAATGTAGACACTTACAAGTATTTCGGTGAGCCTCTCTATATCTACTCTCTCAAAGATGGCATCAACGATGGTTTTTTAACACCCTTTAAAGTAAAACGTATCAAAACAACTCTGGATGATTATATATTTACTAGTGATGACAAACTTATAGACGGTGAAGTTGAAAAGGGAAAACTCTATGCAGAAAGTGATTTTAACAAAAATATAGAGATAGTTGAGCGTGAACGAGAACGAGTCAAAATCTTTATGAATGATGCAAATGTAGATGAAAAAACCATCATATTTTGTGCAACGCAAGAGCACGCAGCAATGGTTCGCGACTTAGTAAATCAGAACAAACCAAAAGGTAAAGATGTAGACTACTGCGTGAGAGTTACCGCAAATGATGGTGAAATAGGTGAGAAGTTTTTACGAGAGTTTCAAGATAATGAAAAACTCATTCCAACTATACTTACAACTTCTCAAAAACTCTCAACAGGAGTGGATGCTAGAAATATACGAAACATAGTTCTCATGCGACCAGTAAATCAGATAATAGAGTTTAAACAGATAGTAGGACGAGGCACAAGGCTTTTTGAGGGTAAGGAGTTTTTTACTATTTACGACTTTGTAGATGCTTATGTGCGTTTTAGTGACCCTGAGTGGGATGGCGAGCCTGAAGAAGCTGAACCGATAACACCAAAACCACCTAAAGAACCACCTCTAACGCCACCAAACACACAACCACCAAGACCAAAGAAAATAAAAATAAAACTAGCCGATGGAAAAGAGCGAGAGATACAACACATGATGGCTACCTCTTTTTGGGATGCTGATGGGAAACCTGTATCAAGCCAAGAGTTCTTAGAAAAGCTCTTTGGAGAACTGCCGAAGCTTTTTAAAGATGAAAAAGAGTTACGAGAGATTTGGTCTAAGCCATTAACTAGAAAAATACTTTTAGAAAAACTGAGTGAAGCAGGCTTTGGTATAAAAGAATTAAACACTCTCAAACGACTTATAAATGCAGACAAAAGTGATATTTTCGATGTTTTAGAGTATGTTTTTGATGGTGATTTTAGACCCATAAGTAGAGAAGAGAGAGTAAACGCAGCTAAAGAGAGTATTTTTGCTCTACTTAACCCTAAACAATCAGAGTTTATAGAGTTTGTTCTGAGTCAATATGTTCAGAGTGGTGTAGAAGAACTCGCTCAAGATAAACTCAAAACATTACTCGAAATAAAGTACCAATCATTTGAAGATGCGAAAGCTATTCTTGGTGAAGTCAAAGATATCAGTACTCTTTTTATAGAGTTTCAACAATATTTATATATGCAAAGAACCGCATAAACTATTAGGAAAAATAATGAAAACATATAACATTTTTACAAACAAAGAAACTTCACTTCCAGAAGGTAAAGCAGACTTTTTACTTGCTGCTAGCGTAACAAAAACATGTGAGATAGAGGGAATTACCCAAGCAGGAATTCCTGGGAAAATTCCTTATACACCTACACTAGATGCTGAGTTTATTACAACTCAAAAGTTATTTTCCATGCCTGAGATTGCTGAAACTCCTAGTGGTGTTCCTACCCCTGCCCTTATCACTCGTGCGGTGCATAATCTTAGTCCTTTTAGTGCTATAGAAATCCTTGATTTGGGATTAGAGATAAAACCTGAACAAACGCAGTTACATAGCTTTGACATCAAACCTTCAGGCTCTATAACTACAGGGGCAGGAATAGATGCAGAGGAAGTTTTTGCAAAAGGTATGGCGTTTGGTAGGTCTTATGAGCTAAAAGGTTCTTACCTTATACTCGGAGAATCAACTCCTAGTGGCACAACAACTGCAACTGCTACTGCATTAGCTTTAGGCTATGATGTAGCAAATGACTTTTCATCAAGTTTTTTAAATGTGCCTAATGATGTAAGAAGCAAAACCATAAATGCAGCACTGAGCTTAGTAAATGATAAGATGAGTAGCTTTGAAAAGCTCTCCATTGTAAGTGATAACATGCTCATCTTCTGCGCAGGTTTTTTACTTGAAGCGAGTCGAAGGTTTCATGTAGTTTTAGCAGGTGGTACACAGATGGCAGCTTGTCTACTTGTAGCAGATAAACTTCGTGAAGATGTGCTGATGCGTTTAAAGTCTGAAAATATCACAATAGCCACAACTGGCTGGGTAGCAAATGACACAAACTCAAACATAAAACACATACTAGAACAACTAAGCTATACTCCAAATGCTATATATACAGAGTTTTCTTTTGCAAATGCAGAGATACCTGTTCTGAAAAAATATGATGAGGGTGAAGCTAAAGAGGGTGTTGGTGCGGGGGCTTGTCTTGCTTATGCTAATGCCAACTCATCTACAAACAAAGATGTTTTAGAGGCTGTTGAGCTTATTATGTACAGCATGTAGGATTTAAGTATTTTTAATCTATAATGTTCATTAATATCTATTTAATCAAATAAAGAACAAATAGATAAATTTTAATTTTTTGGAGGTCTCTTAAAATGAAGGGATTAATTATAGGAAGTATAGTTGCAGGGTTACTTATCGGTTTTAGTGGATGTACTACAAGACTTGGAAATATGACAGTAGTTTCAACAAATAATGTTGATGGCTTATCAGCAAATGTAAGAACAGAAGATAGAGTAAAAGGTGAAAGCTGTAATCATTCGTTTCTAATAATACCATGGGGTGATTTTCAAAATAGATTACAAATTGCAACTGACAATGCAATTGACAACGGTCATGCCTCTGGCATAAACGGTGATGTTTTAATTAATGCAAAAATAGGTGTGACAACTTGGACTGCTCTTATTTATACACAAAACTGTCTTATCGTAGAGGGTGACTTAATCCCACTAGCTAAAAGTATGAAATAACATACAATTTACATCTTGCCTATTGAGTTTATTTACTAACTATATAGGTGAGTTTGTAACTCTTAAGTCTATCTTTTTATGACTTTCTCCTCTCTTTATAACTTCTTTTATGCGTATAATTCTTCTTAAAACATCTTTGACATATTGCATACTTTGAGTTCATTGGAAGAGGAGC
>DQSP01000038.1 GCA_015663215.1 Sulfurimonas sp. | reverse complement strand
CACCTTGTTGATGAGAAGATTCATGCTCGTTCAACTGGACCATACTCTCTTGTTACACAACAACCAGTTGGTGGTAAAGCACTATTTGGTGGACAAAGATTCGGTGAGATGGAAGTTTGGGCTCTTGAGGCATATGGTGCTTCAGCAGTTCTAAAAGAAATGCTTACTATCAAGTCAGATGATGTTGATGGACGTGTACGTGCTTATAAAGCACTTACAAAAGGTGAGTTAGTACCGCCAAGTGGTATTCCTGAAACACTATTTGTTTTAACAAAAGAACTTCAAGCACTTGCACTTGATGTAGATATTATGGACGAGGTGGAAGACGATGAGTAAATTAGTAGCAGTTCAAGTAACAGAAGATAATAGACCTAAAGATATTAAACAACTTCAGTTTAGACTAGCATCACCTGAGAAGGTTATGTCTTGGTCAAATGGTGAAGTTAAAAAACCAGAGACTATAAATTACCGTACACTTAAGCCTGAGCGTGATGGTCTTTTTTGTGCTAAAATTTTTGGACCTGTAAGAGATTATGAGTGTCTATGTGGTAAGTACAAAAAGATGCGTTATAAGGGTGTTGTATGTGAGAAATGTGGTGTTGAAGTTACATCTACAAAAGTTCGTCGTACTCGTATGGGTCACATCGAACTTGTAACTCCAGTTGCACATATTTGGTATGTTTCTTCATTACCTTCACGTATTGGTACCCTTCTTGGTATCAAGATGAAAGACCTTGAACGTGTACTTTATTATGAAGCATACATTGTTGAATCTGGTGGGGAAGCTTACTATGATGCTGAAGCGAAAACTCCAGTCTTACAGTATGATGTTTTAAATGAAGAGCAGTACAGAACTCTTGTTCAAAGATTTGATGCACTAGGCTTTAAAGCTCGTATGGGTGGTGAAGTTGTTCGTGACCTACTTGAGTCTATTGACTTAGTTGATTTATTCACTAACTTAAAAGAAGCTATCGGTGAAACTAAGTCTGAAGCAAAAAAGAAAACTATAAACAAGCGCCTTAAGGTAATTGAGTCGTTTTTAAATAGTGGAAATAACCCTGCATGGATGATGTTGACTGTTTTACCAGTTCTCCCACCAGATTTACGTCCACTCGTTTCTTTAGATGGTGGTAAGTTTGCAGTTTCTGATGTAAATGATTTATATCGTCGTGTTATTAACCGTAACCAGCGTTTAAAGCGTTTAGTTGAACTTGAAGCACCAGAGATTATTGTACGTAATGAAAAACGTATGCTACAAGAGTCTGTTGATGCACTTTTTGACAATGGTCGTCGTGCAAATGCAGTTAAGGGAGCAAATAAGCGTCCTCTTAAATCACTTTCAGAGATTATTAAAGGGAAGCAAGGTCGTTTCCGTCAGAATCTTCTTGGAAAGCGTGTTGACTTCTCTGGTCGTTCTGTAATTGTTGTTGGACCAAACTTAACTATGGATCAGTGTGGACTTCCTAAGAAAATGGCGCTTGAACTTTTCAAGCCGCATTTGATTGCTAAGCTAGAAGACAAGGGTTATGCTACAACTGTTAAAGCTGCAAAGAAAATGATTGAAGCTAAAACAAATGAAGTATGGGAGTGTCTTGCTGAGATTGTTGATGGTTATCCAATTATGCTTAACCGTGCACCAACTCTTCACAAGCTCTCTATTCAAGCGTTTCACCCAAAACTAATTGATGGTAAGGCTATTCAGCTTCACCCATTAGTTTGTGCTGCATTTAATGCCGACTTTGATGGGGATCAGATGGCTGTTCATGTACCTTTATCTTCAGCTGCTATTGCTGAGTGTAAAGTACTAATGCTTGCATCTATGAACATTTTACTTCCTGCATCGGGTAAAGCAATTGCTACACCTTCGCAGGATATGGTTCTTGGAATCTACTATATTTCTTTAGAGAAAAATGGTGTAAAAGGTTCTAATAAACTTTTCTCTAATGTTGATGAAATAAACATCGCATTAGAGCATGATGCACTTGATCTTCATGCAAAAGTAAGAACTCGCGTTGATGGTCGTATTATTCACACAACTGCTGGGCGTTTACTGATTAAAGCTATTTTACCTGATTTTGTTCCTGCTGAATTATGGAATAAAGTAATGAAGAAAAAAGCGATTAATGCAATCGTTGACTATGTTCAAAAACATGGTGGAATTGGTATAGCAGCAGGTTTCCTTGATCGCCTTAAAGATTTAGGTTTCAAACATGCGACTGAGTCTGGTGTTTCTATTTCTGCAGATGATATCCGTGTTCCAGAGATGAAACCAGCTAAAATTGCTGAGTCTAAAGCTCGTGTAATTGAGATTCAAAAGCAGTTTGAAGCGGGTCTTTTAACTGAACAAGAAAGATATAACAAAATTATTGATGTTTGGACAGATACAAATAATGTACTTGCAGCTGAAATGATGGAACTTGTTGAGAACGATAAAGATGGTTTTAACTCTATTCATATGATGGCTGATTCTGGTGCTCGTGGTTCTGCAGCACAGATTCGTCAGCTTGCTGGTATGCGTGGATTGATGGCTAAGCCTTCTGGTGATATTATTGAAACGCCAATTATCTCTAACTTTAAAGAGGGATTGAATGTAATTGAGTACTTTATTTCAACTCACGGTGCTCGTAAAGGTCTTGCCGATACAGCACTTAAAACAGCAAATGCGGGTTACCTTACTCGTAAACTTGTTGATGTTGCTCAAAATGTTAAAATTGTTGAGCATGATTGTCATACTCACGAAGGTATTGAGATCTCAGATATTTCTGATCAAAATACTTTAATTGAGTCTTTAGAAGACAGACTTGATGGTCGTGTTCTTGCTGAAGATGTTATTGACCCAATTTCAAATGAGATTCTTTATGCTGAGGGGACTTTACTTGATGAAGTAAGCTCTAAAGTAATCGCTGAAGCTGGAATTAAAACGGCACATATTAGAACACCTACTACTTGTAAGAGTAAAGATGGTGTATGTGCACTTTGTTATGGTGTTAACCTTGCAACTGGATTTATCGTAAGAACAGGTGAAGCAATTGGTATTGTTGCAGCTCAGTCTATTGGTGAGCCAGGAACACAACTTACACTTCGTACTTTCCATACAGGAGGAACAGCTACTGCTGGTAAAGAAGAGCGTTCTGTTGTTGCGACTAAAGAAGGTTT
>DQSP01000060.1 GCA_015663215.1 Sulfurimonas sp. | reverse complement strand
CACATTCATTAAAAATTAAAACCACCAGTAAGGTGGCTTAAAATTTTTACTAAACATCCCTTAAGCACAAGCATAGGCAATCTTTAGAAATTTCTTTTGCATAGTTTGGGTTAAAGTTATATTTATTATAATTAAAATATAATATTCTCAAATGAGGTACAAATGAAAAAAATATTAATACTCGGTGGTGGTTTTGCTGGACTTGACGGGGCCATACATCTTAAAAAATTAAACTATGATGTGACCTTAGTGAGTGAACGCGACTACTTTTATATCTATCCTACTTCTATATGGGTGCCGACTCATGCAAGTGAGTTTAAGGATGTTTGTGTTGACCTTCATCAACTTAGAGATATACATGGATTTAAGCTTATAGTAGATAGTGTCACTAACATCTCCAAAGAAGACAACTCTGTTACACTTTCTTCACAAGGTGTTATCAATGACTATGATTATCTTATCATTGGTTTAGGTGCAGCCAAGATGAAACATAAGGGTATAGAAAACACTCTCTCTATCTGTGGTAAGCCAGAAGATTCTCTCAAAATCCGTGATGCTCTTGATGCTTTAGTTGAAAAAGGAAGTGGTAAAATCGCCATGGGCTTTGGTAGTAATCCTAAAGATAGCTCTGCTGTTCGTGGTGGTCCTGCGTTTGAGTTACTTTTTAATGTACACAATATGCTCAAGAAAAAAGGAATTAGAGAAAACTTTGAACTTACTTTTTTTGCTCCTATGGCTAAACCTGGGGCAAGAATGGGACCTCAAGCTTTAACAATGATGGAAACTTTTTTTAAAAAACTCGATATTAAAAAGCAAATTGGTAAAAAGATAACTGGATTTACACAAGAGGGTGTAACATTTGAAGATGACATACTCTTAGAGTCTGACTTTACTATGTTTATTCCTGCGGGACACGGACATGAGCTCATTATAAACTCTGATCTTCCTCAAAACGCGGCAGGATTTATACAAACTAATGATTATTCAAATGTATTAAATGCTGATGGTTCTATGACAAATATCTATGCCATCGGCGATGCGGCAGCACTTGTAGGTCAAGATTGGGGAGCGAAACAGGGACATATGGCAGAGCTCATGGCAAAAAATGTAGCTTTTAACATCAATGCAAGAGAAAATGGTAGAGAAAATTTCAAAGGATATGCAAAGCACATAAATATTATCTGTGTAATGGATAGTGGAGATGGTGCAGCTTTTGTATACCGTGATGCTAAACGAGCTTTTATGTTGCCTATGCCTATGGTAGGACACTGGTTAAAACGTGGATGGGGCGCTTACTGTAGAAACTCTAAACTAGGAAAAATTCCTCGAATACCTGGAATGTAGATAGAGATTAAGTCCATTCACAATTTATTTACATTTTCTTTCTCCTCATTTACCATAGGGATTATGTGTTTTCTTTAGCTTTGCGTTTTAATTTCATTTTTCGTTTAGCTAATTCGCGCATATCTTCTGTGGTATCACTCTCATCCATTATCTCAACACCCAAAATTGTCTCAACACAATCTTCTAATGTGATTATTCCATCAGTTTGGTCATAGTTGTCCATCACTAAAAACATATGATCTTTTTTGGCTATGAACATGTCAAGTGCTTTACTTACAGGAATATTTTCATTTATGGAAAACATTCTTTTTTTGATAGATTCGAGTGTTACACTGTCATCTGTAAGTGCCTGTTTAAAGATTTTCTTTGTAAGAACTAAACCTGTAACATTTTCAATACTGTCTTTATAAACAGGAATACGTGAAAATTTAAATATCGCTTCCTCAGTTTCAATAACCTCTTTAATTGTCACATTTTCATCAAGTGCAAAGACAACTGAACGTGGTGTTAGAACCTCACTGACTTTAATGTTATCAAGGTTTAAAATGTTCTCAATGACATCAGACTCTTTTTCGTCTATAACTCCATCATCTTCACTTTGAAGCATTGATTCGAGTAGCTCTTCTTTTGTTAGGGAGTTCGCATCTTCTACACCTTTACCTATCTTATTTGTTACAAAAAGAGTCATAAGGATAATAGGATAGGTTATCCAGATAAATATACGAATAAACTGTGATGCAAGAGGTGCTAGGCTTTTCCAGTACATCGCTCCGATAGTTTTTGGAATGATTTCACTTAAAAATAAAATAGCAAAAGTAAGGACAATAGAGACAATAACAACTGCATCATTACCAAAAACTAAAGCCGCTTGTGCCCCAACTGCTGCTGCACCTAAAGTGTTTGCAATAGTATTTAGTATTAGTATTCCTGCGATTGATTTGTTGATATTTTCTTTTTGAATACGAAGAAGTTTTCCAACAGTAGGACGCTCTTTTTCTAAAACGGCTACATATGACATATTTATTGAGAGTAGAACTGACTCTAAAACAGAGCAGATAAATGAAACCCCAACAGAGAGGATGAAAAATAGTATGAGTAAATCCAAGTTTTACAAATTCCTTATAATAATATATATGTAGCGAGTGCTAAAAAGCTAAAAAATCCCACAACATCAGTAATAGTAGTTAAAATAACAGTACTTCCAATAGCGGGGTCAATATCCATTCTTTTTAAAAGAAGCGGAACACTAGCCCCAAAAAGTCCTGCGAAAAGGAGATTTATAAGCATACTAAGTGCGATTACAACTCCAAGCATATAGGTATTAAACCAAACAGCTGCGATTATTCCCATAATTATAGCGAATATGAGTCCATTTACAAGTGCGATGAGGAGTTCCTTTTTTATAATACGCATTGCATCCCCTTTAGATATATCTCCAAGTGCAAGTTGGCGTACAACAACAGTAAGACTTTGTGTACCTGCGTTTCCACCCATGGAAGCAACTATAGGCATTAAAACGGCAAGTGCAACTATACTCTGCAATGTCTCTGCAAAAATCCCTATAACAAGAGAGGCAGCTATGGCAGTGAGCAGGTTAAAGGCAAGCCATGTTGCACGTTTACGTCCTGCTGGAAGTATCTCTTCATCTTCTTCAGCCTCGTCATCAACTCCAGCTAGATTATACATCTGCTCAGTAGCATGCTCGTTGATAATGTCATAAATATCATCAGAAGTAATACGACCAAGTAAAACACCATAGGTATTTACAATAGCTAAAACAGAAAGGTCATACTCTTCAAAAATATGTACAACCTCTTTAATGTCGTCTGTATCTACAGCTTTTATGGGTTCAAAATTTTCATCACTTGCATCTATGTTTTGAATAACTGTTTGAGAAAAATCAAAAATAAGTAGGTCATCTAAGCCTACAGCATATTTAAGTTTTTTATCCTCATCTGTTATAAAAAGGTTTTGAACATTTTCAACTTCATTTTCTTTTCTAAGACGGGCAAAACGTTTGATGACATCTTGCACAATCTCATCTTTATAGGCTGTGAAAAGTTCAAGCTGCATATGCGAGCCAGCTTCATCTTCATCATAAGTCTTGAGTTTTTGTATCTCTTCTTGGTCATCTTCATGAAGATTTTCAAAAACTTGATTTGCTACATTTTCATCAAGATCCTCAAGCTCTTGCATAAACTCCGCTTGGTCATCAGACTCTAGCTCAGTTACAGCATGGGAGAGTTCATCTACACTAAGGTTTTCAACTACATCATCAAAGTATCTATCAGGAAGTGCTAATGCCACATCCCCAACCAAATCTTTTGGTACAAGTTTAATGGCATCAGAAAACTCATCATCACTTAAGCTTTTTAAAATCTTAGCAATATCAGTAGGATGCATATCACTTGTTTCGTGTGCATTTAAGTAGTCTTGTAGTTGATTCATAAGTGTAATTATAGCATTATTTTAAAAGAGATTCCTCTTTGTTATCTATTATTATAAGCAGCGCTGGTAAGGCAACTAAGTCAACAATAACTGCGATAATAAGAGCAGAAGCAGTAACCACACCAAAATGATAGTTTGGATTAAAGTCACTAAAAATAAAAACTAAAAATGCAATGCTCAGAACTATGGTCGTAAAGATGATAGCTGATCCTGCATAACTCATCACATACTTCATCGCATCTTCCAGAGAGTCCCCGCGTTTACGAGCCTCAATATACTTAACCATAAAGTGAATGGTATCATCCACTGCGACCCCTATGATGATAGCACCTGCTATGGCTACACCCATGTCGATGTCTATGTGTAACCAACCCATCACTCCAACAACAAGGGCAATAGGTAAGATATTTGGTACGATAAAGAGGGGTAGCATTCTCCAGTTTCTAAAGATAAGCAGCATAATAATTGAGATAAGAACAACAGCTAATGTAATTGACTGTATAAGGGTATCTGTTACATCATGCTGCATATGTGCAAACATTACTGTTTGTCCATTTACTGTAGCAGAGTAAAGTGTCTTACTCCACCAATCTTCTATCCAGTTAATCATTTTTAAATCTTTTGAAGTATCTACAAGGTTAAGCGAAGCAGTAACTCTTAGAAGTCTTTCATTTATATCCATTTTATCATTTATTTCCATCCCTTGAGGCAAAGAGAGGGAGTAAAGTAGTAAGTATTGTGCAACTAACTCTTTACTTTGAGGAATAGTTTTACTGCCATCCATAACATTGTTAAATACTTTTACTATGTCAAGAAGAGAGTGAATATGCCTTACATCATCAAACTCGGCATAAAATTCTGTATAAAAATTTTCTACAGTTTTTAAAAAGAGAGGATCTTTTATGCCATCGTTTACTTTAGAATCTACAACTATTTCATAAGACATAGGTCCTGTTAGCTTATCCTGCATTTCGTTTATAGAGACACGAAATGGGAAATCTTCGCTAAAGTACTTAACAACATTTGAATCAACATTTGCTTGAAATATTCCTGCCCCTAAACCTAGAAAAAGTAGAGTACTAAGGGTTAAAATAACTTTAGCATTTTTACTTAAAAAGTGGGTATACCAGACTGCAACGGGATGGTTGTTGTGTTCTTGAATTTTCTCATCTGCTTTGATATTTGGGTTAAGTATAGCAAGCATCGCTGGTACAAAAAGTATAGTTAGAACAAATGCAAGCAGAGCAGCACTTGCAGTTGCAATTCCTAGCGTTTGGATGGGAACAACAGCAGAGATACCTAAAGAAGCAAAACCGATAGAAGTGGTAATAGAAGTCAGAAAAATTGCCAAAAAGTTTTTCTTTACAGAGTAGTGAATAGACTCATAGTTATCCATACCTTTTTTTCTAGCCATTGTATAAATCCAAAGAAGGTGCATAGCATCAGCTATACCAATGGCCACAACAAATACAGGTATATTTGCAGTAAAGTTGTTGAGTTTAAAACCTAAAAGAACTTGAATACAAAGGACTATTAAAAATGTAAAGATAACTACGATAATACTTATAAGCATAGAAGAAAATTTTCTAAATATAAGTAGTAGTAAAATCATAGCAACGACAATCACAGCAGGTGTAAATACCCCTCCATCATGCTGTGCAATCTCTATAAAAGAGGTGTTAATAATAGGACCTCCACCAAGAAAGAACTTATAACCATTCTTTTTCTCTTGGGGAGCAATGATTTTTAAAACTGAATCACGAAGTTTGAAACTAACTTCTGGGTCATCTCCTGCTTTTGGAGTCATTCGACCTGCAATCATAGTAGTTTTTGCATCTTTTGAGATGAGTTTACCGACTATGATATCTTCTTTAAGTGCAATACTTCTTTTTTCTTCTAATTCCTCTTTTGTGTAACTCTGCGGATCTTCTATGAAATTTTCAATAACTACTTCATCAGGGTACTCTTCATCAGCATGAACATACTGGTAGTTAGTGATAGAATCAACTCTTGCTATATACTCTGTTTGCCACAGCTTTTTTGTAATGTTGTCGATGGATGTAAGTGCCTCTTTGGTGAAAATCCCATCATCGTTTGTAAACATAATAGTAACAGTATCATCGTTACCAAATATAGCACGAAAGTTATCATAGTCTTTTAAGATTTTAGATTCTTTACCAAACCAGATTCTATAACTTCCCTCAAATTCTAAGTTTTTAAGTGATGAAGCCATCATTACTGTTATTAGAGGGATTATAATAGCAATAGCCCATCTGAATTTTATGATTTTATTTACAAATTTTTCCATTTTTTTCCTTAAAAATAATAGGCGATATTTACACCTAGTTTTTGATGCTCACCTAAGAGTGCATAAGCTGTTAAGTCAGTTGTTGAAGGCTCAATATAGTAGTAATCAAGGGCGACTTTAAAGCTCTCTGCCACACGACTCTCAAACTTCAAGTAGTAAACCTGTTCATTATACTCTAAGTCAAAGATTCCACCACCTACGAAAGAGCTATCATTGGCACTGTTAAGTGTGTATCGTATTCCTAAAAATAAATCATTTTGCATAGTTTCAAAAAGTGCTAAATCATCATATTTGTCTGATTCATAAGTATCATAACGGTAGTATTCAGCAATAAGTCCTAGTGCATGACTCTCATAAATATTTTCTAATGTATGCTCAAGTCCTAGTGCGATGTGTGAGTAGTCTCCTATAAAAGGATCTTCGTCTACTTTTGCATAGAGTGCTTCTAGTTTTACCAAAGTACTACCAACTACTAAGGTGTTATAAGTCATAAACTTATTTACTATGTAAGCATTTTCTTCAAAGTGTGTAGCTTGACCAAATGTTGGGGAAGAAGGATTGATGTTTTGGGGTGTATTAGTTGCAAAGTAACGCTGTGAATCGTATCCATTTTCATATATAAGAGCATAATCTATTGCGTACTCTGTATCAGTTGAACCAGTAAATTTTAGATACATAGAGGGTCGATGTATACTATCTTGAGTATTGAGAGTGCCATCGTATGTGACAAAAGATGGAAAAAAGTAGTAAACATAAGGCTGGGCTGCCATCAACTGTTGCTCTTCTTGAAGTTTTGCTATGAGTGAAAGTTCAGAGTTTTCAAAGTAGTGAGAGTAGCTAACATTGTAAACACCAAGTTTGTCATTACTAAAAAAGTCATTTCTAAAGTCTCTTGGATTGAAACCATCTACAATATTTCGTAGTTCAAGTGAGCCCCAAAATTCTATACTTTTTCCAGCCTTTAGAGCATCATCATCAAAATCATACTTGAGGTAAAGTTCATCTACGCGGGCAAATGTTCTCTCAGTTTTTGTATCTTGGGAAGTGAAATCATAATAAGCTTCTTGAGCATATAAGTTTGCATAAACACTCAAAGAATCTTCTTCGTAGTTAATCTCTAGAGTCTGTTTTGCTGTAAAGGAGTTTGTATTTTTTCCTTGTGGTACTTTGAGATAAAACTGAGAGTCCAAGTCAAAATGTCCTGAGATTTCAATATCTGCTAATACTGCTGTAAAAAGAGAGAACAACAGAACTAAGTGTTTCATTACTTCAAGTATCTTTTATGAAAGTTTTTTGATTTTAAACCTGTTGCTATCTTTTGATTAGACCAAATTAAGATAGTTGTTTTGTCGTTTTGTGAGTTTTTCATTGTGATTTTTCCGATTCTGTAAACATTTGTAAAATGCTTATAGTCTTCAAAAGTTGCAGTTTTTAAGAGCTCGTTTTTTCTATCAAAGTACTCCATCTTTTGTACCAAAAATGTTTTTGAGTCAATGTAAGAGACAAGTTTAGTATATCCCGAGTATTTTGAAACAGGTTTACTTTGTATAATATATAAATTTCCACTTAGAGTAGCCTGTGAATCTTCATAGATATATTTTTTAACATTAAAGGCACTTAAGTCTTCGTAAGAAAATTCACTTCCCATAAAAGCACCTGATTTGTTTTTACTAGCAATGCGTTTGACACGTTTGAGTGCGGGAAGGTACAACCACTGATCATCATCTTTGTTTACATGCTCATAAGATAAAAATTTTGTTCCTTTAACATCAGCAGGTGTTATAAATTCCATAAGAGACTTGTCTTCATCCTTGCCTTCAAGTACTTGCATCTTCATAGTGCGTACTTTTTGTTGTCCTGCTGCATTTATAAGTGTCATCCCCATGGTAGATGTCGCATCACCAAAACCACTCATCACATCTTCACTTTTTTGTGCTACTTCTAAGTTTGAGAGTGCTAAAAGTTGAGTGAGTGTGAAGATTAAGGCTAAAATATATTTCATTGCTTGTTCCTAATTATAAAAGATTAATGTAGTATCCATTTTTGTAGTCTGTGAGTTTGTATCTGTAGTGACCATCTAGCTCTATAACAACTCGATAATAGCCTTTATGGTTTCCAAATCTAACTCTTTTAACTTTGGAGTGTGTTGTGACTTTTTTCTCGTAACTTCTAATGTCAAGATCGCGTTCAAAGTCACAAACTATTCTATGAGGTTTAGTTAGCAGAAAATTTCTCAGCATTTTATCTTTTGTAATTATTTTTAGACGTTGTTTATTTGTGTATAATGATATAAAAGGTAAAGAGGCTATCTTAGTGAATTTTTCACTTTTTTTCGAGATAGATTTTGGCTGAGGTATTTTTTCATTTCCGCCTATATCTTGAGAAACAAAAATAGGCAAATGCCAGTCAACACTGTTACCAAGTAACTCTTTTTTGCTAACTATTGAGCCGTCTAGGTTCTTGTATGTTATGGTTATGCTCTCTAATGTTCTAGCCGTTGAAGGAAGTGTTAGTGTTGCACGCTTTAAGGGTTGCACAACAGATACAATGTTAGTACTTAGAGGAATATCTGTTTCATTTTTTGAAGGGAAAAAAGGGTTTTCTCGGGCACTTAAAGAACTTAGTAGAAAAAGAAAAATCACTAAAAATTTTAGCATATGTAAACCCTTGTTTTATTTCTAAACATTATAGCAAATTATAGGATTTATTGTGCGCTTATCTCTTTGAGTTCAAAGTATTCGCGTTGTAAGTCAGCATTTTCAAGTTTTAATCGATTCACTTCACCTTGAAGATAAACTTCATAATCTTGTAAGCCAAAAAGAATTTCTAAAGAGGATGTTCCGTAGAGTAAAATTCCAAGGTAAACACCAAGAACAACTACTATAGAGAGGAGAAAAAAGAACTTCTTTAATGAAAGACCAAGATGCCTCTGAGTTATACTCTCACTGACATCGATGCCCCCAAAAAGTTCTTCATTTTGCATGAGTTATACTCTGTGCTTAGTTAAAAAGTGCAGCACCTAAGTACTCACCATATACAACTTCGTTTTCTATTTCAAGGAGTCTATTGTATTTTGCAGTTCTCTCACCACGAGCAGTAGAACCCGTTTTAATCTGACCACAGTTAAGAGCAACAGCAAAGTCCGCGATAAATGCATCTTCACTCTCACCAGAACGATGACTCATTACACAAGTGTAACCATTACGTTGTGCTAAACGTACAGTTAGCATAGTTTCACTTACTGAACCAATTTGGTTTGGCTTGATAAGAATAGAGTTAGCAATACCTTCACTGATACCACGAGAAAGAATGTTCGCGTTTGTAACAAAAAGATCATCACCAACGATCTGAATCTTGTCACCAAGCTTCTCAGTCATAAGTTTAAAACCATCCCAGTCATCTTCATCTAAACCATCTTCGATAGAAACAATAGGATATTTAGCACATAAATCAACATAATAATCTACTAACTCAGCAGATGTAACTGTACGGTTTTCAGAGTCAAGTTTATATCCACCATTTTCTGCACGAATCTCAGATGCCGCAACATCTAAAGCGATGCCTATCTGCTCTCCAGCTTTGTAACCAGCTTTCTCGATAGCTTCGATAATAATCTGAATAGGCTCTTCGTTAGAACTTAAATCTGGAGCAAAACCACCCTCATCACCTAAAGCAGTGTTGTGGTTTTTAGCTTTTAAAATACCTTTTAAAGTATGGTAAATCTCAGCAGATGCACGAAGACCTTCTGCAAAGTCTGTAAATCCAAGAGGAACAATCATATACTCTTGAAAATCAACTGAGTTATCAGCATGACTTCCACCGTTGATGATGTTTAACATTGGAGTAGGAATAGTCATGGCATTTGCACCACCGAGGTAACGGTAAAGTGGCATACCAAGACTTTTTGCTGCTGCGCGAGCTACTGCCATAGAAACACCAAGAACTGCATTAGCCCCAAGTTTTCCATAGTTTTGTGTTCCATCAACTTCTTTCATAGTAGCATCAATTACTGCTTGATTAAAAGGAGAAAGCCCTATAATCGCATCTGAGATTTCATTGTTTACATGTCCAACTGCTTTTAAAACACCCTTACCCATGTAACGCTCATCACCATCACGAAGCTCTAGTGCCTCGCGTTTACCAGTACTTGCACCTGAAGGTACTATAGCACTCTCAACTGTTCCATCACTAAGTTCTACTGTCGCTTTTACTGTTGGATTACCACGTGAATCCATTACTTCTATTGCACTTACGCTATCTATAAACATATATTTACCTTTTTATGATTTATTCAAATTTTATAAAAATCATTTATTTTTTG
>DQSP01000111.1 GCA_015663215.1 Sulfurimonas sp. | reverse complement strand
TGCAACATCAACAACATCTCGAACATTCACAACAAATTCTACTGGCAAACTACTACCATAACTATTGGTTGCTGTTGCTCTCACTTTGTGAATCGCATTTGTTTCAAAATCTAAGTTTTGTCCTTCTGCTACATAAATATTCCCTTGCATATCTATGCTAAACAAAGTACTGGAAAGTGTGATGTCCGTTATGTTTGAAAGACCTCTCTCTTCCAATATATTTCCTATCCGGAAAGATGATGTAATATTTTCAACAGCACTAAATGTCTGATTGGCTTTTAATACTGGCGCATCAATCACATCATTGAGTAAAATCATTACAGTGACATTTTCACTCACACCATATAGGTTACGCGCACCTAGGTTCAATGAATAACTGGATTTTTTCTCAAAATCAAGGTCTGCATTTGCACTTACGCGTACCTCTCCCAACGTATTTATGCTAAAATTCTCACTGCCTTTTCCAGACAATACAAAAGCATCAACAGGCGCATTAGCACTTTCAAAGGAGACAGCATGAATGTATGTATGTGCAGGACTGTGTTCATCAACACGTGCAGTAAAACTATGTAAAGATGGCGTATCTTTCACTGCATTTATGTGCAAGGTAATCCCAGCGGGTATACTGCGTCCGTATGCATTTTCTGCAACCACATCAAAATGGAATTTTGTCTTCTCTTTGATGATAGGTAACCCTAATGCTGACACAACTATATCACCAGAAGTATTTATATCAAAATACCTAGATTCATCCCCTATTAACTCTATTGCACTTATGGGTGCTTTGCCTGAATCAAATACAACTTTTGCTACCCACTGTCCACTTTGTGCCGTACCAAAAAGTATCCCACCTTCATATCCTGTAGCCTCAGGTGCATCATAGACATCCAATATATCTATGGTTACCCCTACGGTTGTATTTCCTTCAGTATTCACAGCTGTAGCTTTTAAACTATAGCTCTTTATCGTTTCAAAATCTATCTCTGCACCATCAGATACATAAATGTTTCCATTTAAGTCTATTCTAAAAGTATCACTTTTTTCTCCACTTAATGTAAATTCAGAAATACTGCTATTTCCTTCACTGACAATCTCCACAGAGCCTACATGTGCATTATTTGCTACAGACTCTGAAACCTCTAGATACACTCCTTTAAGCCTAGGACGGGCAAGTGAACCATACACCAAAGCAACAGCATCCTCATAAATGTCTTTATCTTTATACACCTTTTGAACAATAGGCGCAACTCTCTCGTCATAATCATAAAAGAGGTTCTTTTTATCGTATGTTGGGAGCCATGCTATAACATCGGCATAGGTTATGTCTCCACCATAAATAGATGTACTTAAAAGATACGTAGCAATATCATCTAATTCTGTTCTAATCTCACTATCTTCTGTGGTTCCTATCTTGTTTTTAACAACTTGGTAAGAGATCTCTGTCAATATATTGATTTTATATCCGTATTTTTTCAAATCTTTGCCTAGTACTAAAGACCTCAAGCTTCCTTCATTAATAACATCAAACCCATCTACGATATAGTCATCATCACTATCTATGTCCACCCCACCATGTGCTTCTATGATGTAGAGTTTGTCATCATCAAGACTGTTTGTTACACTTTTAGACACACTGATAATCCCTGCACTTAATAGATTGGTTCCTACAGATGTAGTTCCGACATACAGAGGTGTGTTGCTAGCATAATTTACAGCTTCATATATCTTAAACTCTGCGCCGCTTAGTGGACCAGCTAAAGCTTGCTCCAAATACGGTATTATTTTGGCAGAACAAGGCATACACTGGCAATTATACTCAGGGTTTTGTTCAGAACATGTTGGCTCTACTCTAGTTTGAACAACTCTTTTTTTTACAACTATTCTATTTTCTTGAGGGTAGAACTTCAGCTTAGAGATGGGTTTATTGTTCACGTATTCTATGACTATATCTGCAACATGTCCTATATCATAATCACCTTCTTCATTGACTTCTACTATCAAAGGCATGTTTTTACCTAGTGCATTAATGTCTATGGTGACCGTATCTGTTACATTGCCATCTGAACCAGACATCTCTTTCAAGCTAACCCATATTTCTCTTTTTCCTTCTTTAACAGAACTCTTATTTTCTATAAACCAATGTTCTTTTGGGCATTCTACATCTTGTATATCATACTCTCCAGCATCCCAACGTACATCAAGGTCAAGGTTTGCATTACTATTTTTCCAATTAAGGGCTACTGTGATGACTCCTTGAGTTGCTTCAGGAACTGAACTTTCTCCTTCTATAGTACCTAGTCTTACCTTGTCCTCATTTTTAAGGACATAACAGGTATCACTATTTTCTACTGAAACTTCTTCTATTTTTACTCCACCATACGAAGCCCGTACATATTGTCCATCCAAAGAATAAACTTTATTATTTCCACCGACCTGTGTAAAATCTTTTACTTTTTCTTTTTCTAAAAGTATGTCCATCTTTTCAGCATCATGAATATGTGTCAGTACTACATACTTTGCTTTACAGATACAACCATTCTCTTTTTTAATCTTCCATTGGGAAGGCTTCTGTTTAAGTACCTCTATCTTGTTTTGTATAGCAATCATAATCATATCTTTTGCTTTGTTTGTTCTCATTGTTTTCTTATCAAATACATTAAGAACAAGTGTCTTATTATTCCTTAAGTCCTTTCCCATATAGAAAGTAAAAGCATGTACCTTCTCATCTAGCCCTCCTAAAAGACCTGCCATACTTGTGTAACTAAGGTAGTCCTCACTAGAAACCCAATCACCTTTAGGTGATTTTCCTCCAACTTGAGGCTTGAGCGTATAACTATCATCAGGTCTTTTTTCTCTATAGCCCAATCCT
>DQSP01000003.1 GCA_015663215.1 Sulfurimonas sp. | reverse complement strand
TAGCTGTAAACGGGCTGGAAGAGTTGCTTCATCAAGTAAAAAGTCGGCATCATCAATCGCCATTTTATACGAAGGACTTTGCATGATTGCTTCAATATATCAGTATCTAACATCACCTTGGTGATATTCATATCTGTAGCTACGTGTACCTAGGGAAAAATCATCTGCGTAGAGTGTCACATCCCCATCGATATTTATCGTAGAATCTGACAATATCTTAAAACCTGTTTGTACTTTTGTAACCGTATCGCCTGTAAAATTAAGGGTTGAGTTAGCGCTAATATCAATCGAAACATACTCTTTTGAAGCGTTAAAGTCTACAGTTCCCCCAGCACTATAGACACCATCAGTGCCCAAACCCAACTCAACACTAAAAACAATCTTGTCTGCCAAAGTATTACTAGCGATACAGGGTGCTGCATCACACTCGACATTGGGTCCTAAGGTAAGTGTATTTGTAGTGATAGTATTGCTATTTGTATTATTTACCCTTACACCATTGCTTAGTGTTACCACATCAGCTATTGAGTTTACAGGACCGGAGAGAAAGAACCTTCGCATGTTCCAGCTAAAGGAATAGCAACTGAAAGGATTACAAACCCATCATGTGAAGTGACATACACTTTTGAGTTTTCTACCCAGATATCATTAAACTTATGCCCATCTATATATGTATCTACTAAAGTGATATTTAGAGGATCGGCTACATCTAAAGTATAAATATATCCATCAGATGTAGTTATAAAGGCATAGCGTTTACTATCTATAGTTGCAACAGATACACCACCTGAAACAGGACCCGTGGAGCTGCCATGTGCATTTGAACTAGTCCAAGTATTCTTCGTCGCCAAATCAGCACTGACAACTGCCAATTCACCTTTACCGCTATTAACATAGACCATACCGTCATTATTGACAAAAATTTGTCTCGCTTCTGCAAATAGCATGGTACTATTATTGAGAGTTAATGTTCCATTTTTATCATCATCAAAAAGATAGAGATTTCCACTATCATCAGTGATATAGATTGCATCCCCTGCACCACTACTCTTCCCATCACCAAAAAGTGCATTTCCTCTAATAGTTAAAAAGTTTTGTCCTGTGAGAATTGTACTCGTTAAAGTAGGATTATTGACATCGTTAATATCAATGAGAGAAACTCATCCTCCTGATATATTGGTAACATAGGCAAAACCATTTTGGGTATAAAGAGCGTTACCTGCCACCGTTGTCAAAGAGCTGAGATAGTTTCCATCTATATCGTAGATAAAGAAACCATCTTCACCAACAGCAAATAAATTGCCATTATCATAAAATATTCCACCCCGTGAATCTGCTTCACCAGAGAGGCGTTTATCTAAAGCTAGTGTTAAAGAAGCAGACAAGATAGAGGTTGTCAATAGAAAAATAGTGATAATAATGAGTTTAATTTTATGCATGATACACCTGTGAAAATAGTTTTATAAGTGTATATCGGTAAAGGTATAGGATTATTTGCTTGATTTTGTATCTTCTCCTAGGCTAGAAACCCTTCTTATCGTCTCTGCACTCCATTTTCCATACTCAAACCAAGAGAGGGTTTTGATGTGTGGATAAGTTGTTTTGAGATGTTGGAATATATCATGATAGGTCTCATCTTTCCAGTCAGTATCAAAAACAGGCACTATATCTGTTCCTTTGACCTTGGCATCTGTCACGACCAAGATAGAGTCATCCCTCGGCCCATAAATCCAATCCACCGGATACTCCCAGTCATCATAGTAACACATAGGTGAAACCGAGTCTATATCTTGGTAAAATAGTGCTGGATCTTGCCCTACTTCACTCCAAGAGGGAGAAAGCACATAGACACCTAAGTCGACATCGGGCTTGATATCCTTTATCATGATACGTACTTTTTTGATATATAAAGCTATCTCTTGACCTCGATAGGTATTCCACTCTTTTCTCTGCCTACTCTCTTTAGAAAAGTCTATCATGAGTGGGTCATAACCAAACTTTGCTTGATACTTTTTTCGTGTATACTCACTCAAGTCCATATTATAGTCATCAAAACGAATCCAGTCTAAAACCACGCCATCTATATCATAGTTTTGCACTATCTCTTTGATGATGGAGAGTTCATAGTTTTGCACCTCCTCATGCAGGGGATTGACAAAGTACTCTCCACTCTTTTCATATACAGAGAGTAACTTCTTATCATGATAGGCTACCATCCCCCACTCTGGGTTCTTAGCATAGGCGACTTGGTCGTGAAACTGTGGTATCCACGCCTTTATCATGATAGAGTTGGCATGGGCTTTTTCTATGAGGATTTTTAAGATATCTTGATTTTCATATCCTACAACAACGGGAGCGATGGAGCTTGGATAAAAAACTTCACCAGAACGTACCTCATCATCTTCATCTTGTTTAAAAGCAACTGAGATGATATGGATGTTGTTTTGTGCGCAGAGGTTTATAAGTGCCTCAACATCTTGAGATGTTTTTAAGTTCGTGATTGTTCGTACGATGATTTCATTTTGATAACCCTCTCTCTTTACTAAAAACAAAAAGAGGATAAATCCTGCTAAAACAGATACTAAAACGGCTATTACTACTTTCATATTTTTCTCCCCTGGCTAGATAGGCTGTATCATAGCACAAAGGAGAAAAT
>DQSP01000010.1 GCA_015663215.1 Sulfurimonas sp. | reverse complement strand
ACCTCGAGCGGCAGCTGCTATTCACAACGACTTTGAGAAAGGTTTTATCCGTGCAGAAGTTATCGCATTTAACGACTTCATAGAAAACAATGGTGAAGCAGGTGCTAAAGATGCTGGAAAGATGAGGCTAGAAGGTAAAGAGTACATAGTTCAAGATGGTGATGTAATGCACTTTAGATTTAATGTTTAGAGTAAGAATCTATAGTCATCATATACTGCACCATAGTATTTCGTAAACGCAGAAGAGCATCATTAAAATAGGCAAGAGGTTTCACTTCAAGTGCTTCCTCTTTATACTCTAGTTTTTTTAACTCTTCATTAGTTTTTGCTTCAGCTATCATAAGCTGAAGTTTTGTAATCTTATCTTTTTTAGCATTATGTGCATTTTTTATTCTTCCCCACAACTGACTATAACTAAAGACAACTGAGATATTTTCTTTTTTTACAAAATCACTTTTTAGTACTTCATTGATTAGGCTATTACTCATGGTTGCACTCGGCATACTCTCCACAAGGTCTATAAAACTATCTGCTATTTCTTGCATAAAATAAATCTTATATTGTGTAAAATACTCTTTAACTAGTGCTAAAATAAACATCACATTTGTCTTATCTTGGATGATATCAAGTGCTTGAGTTTTTTCATACTCTAGCTGCTCACTTGCATATGAAACCCATTCATTTGCTATCTCACGAAAGAGTAAGTTTACAATAAGTGAGAATTTGAAGCTATCTAAATCTTTCATATATAAAAAGTTTAACTCTTCTTTTAGAAGCACCTGTATTATTCTTTTTACTAAGATATCCATAACCTCTATTCTGTCACTATTACAAGTCACATTGAGTATCTCTTTTTCAAATATTTTTTTATCGCTGAAGATAGACTTTATAAGTTCGATTTTTTCAGCATTAAACATAAAGAGCTACTTTAGTTTTGCGATAGTCTGTCCAAACTTCACATCTTGACCTGCATTTACACTCACATCTAACATATCTTTTTCACTGAGGATGATGATAGTGGAACCCATCTCAAAACAACCAAAATCATCACCTTTGTTTAAATACAAGTCTTTAAACTCATAAGTTTGTGGTGCTGTTGCAATAGCATTTGTTTGGATTAGAGGTTCAAAACTCACCTGCATTACACCAACATTTAGAGCACTCACAAGTACCATATAAAATCTTTTTCCATTACTTGCTTCACATAAAATGACTACTCTCTCATTTTCTATAAAAAGATTGAGTCGTTTTTTAAGGGAAGGCATATTTACAGGATAAAACTTCCCCGGAATATGTACAGCTTTTAAAACTTTTAAGTTTGTAGGTATGTGGTACCGATGATAATCTTTAGGAGAAAGATAACAGTTTATAAAAGTACCATCATTTACTATGGCTTTTTCTGCATCACTAAACTCGTTCCCTATAAAATCAGCACACTTATAACGCATACCTTTTATCTGCAAGGCATAATCATCAGTAATAGTTCCTGTCTCAGAGATAAGGGAGTCACATGGAGAGATGAAATCTTCACCCGCGAGTGAAAATGTTCTTGCCTCTGCAAAGTGTCTTGTAAAGAGTGCATTTAAACTCTTATATGTACTTGGCTTATGAAACTCACTCATATCTAGTCCCATCAAAGAAACATATGTCTGATTTACTATATTTTGGAACCAAGTAGGAAATTCTTTACTTGCGAACTTACCAAAGTTTTGTGAGATAAGCGATGTTATATGTTTTTTGTTCATTAACTATTTATTCCTTAGTTTATTTTTCTTTTAGCTATTTCTTCTAAAAGTACTGTCGCATACGAGCCTTTTGGAAGAGTGAAGTTAAGTTCATACTGTGCTTCAACAGGATTAAATCGTCCCTCTATATCTGTTGGATATATCCAAGCAAATCTACGTGCACCATCAGCATTTATCTCATCATCAAACTCTTTTTCTATTTTACCTGCTTCCCCCTGTGCTACTTTTACTTTTGTACCACAGAGTAAACCTGTCACAGTAATATCATGCTCATTAAAACGATTTATATCATGCTCAGTCTCTTCAAACTCAAAAAGTTTTCCTTTTGGATAATGTTCCATTAAGTCCCCACTCATAAGCTTAAAAGCATGAGATTGTGCTTTCATATTTTGTAACTCTTCTAAAGGAATATCTAACTGCCCAGCAAGGTCTTTAGGCTCAAAACTACTCACAAGTGAGTTTATTTCTAGTCGTTTTGAGAGCCATGTATTAAAAAGGTAGGACTGATAGGCATTTATCAGTAACTTTTTGACACGAGGATTACGTTCTCTAGCATCTCCTTTTGCAAGTTTCTCACCGAGAATATGGTTATCACCATCATTTCCAAAACGCTGGTAACCAAAGTAGTTTGGCATACCATTTTTACTAATATTTTTAAGTGCTTCATCAATTTTTGCAGCAGATGTTGGATTTACTTTTTTTATCTTAATATAAAAACGATTTCCTTTTAAGTGCCCTATTCTAATCTTGTTGTTATGATAAGTTTTAGAGATTATTTTTATACCCTCGAAATTAAAACCTTCCATAGCCTCTTCATACTTTTTATGTAAAGAGATATACTGTTTTGTCACTGCATGCTTATCTTTGAGACCTGCATACCCTATCTCTCTATTTTTTATTCCTAAATATCTGGCGATTTGTCCTACCATCTCGTTTGTAGAGAGGTTTTTCTTTCTCACAAGTAGTATAAGATGTTCACCCTCTCCTGAAAACTCATAAATTGGTAACTCTTCAACCACAAAATCACGTGGTGATTGCTTAAAGTGAAAGTCTATACTTGCATGAGCAAGGGAGTAAAATCTATTCATTATATTATTATCCTTAAAAATGATGCGACTTGCATCTGTTTGTGTATTTACTTCGATTTGCAAAAGCAAAGATAGTAAGTGGTGTTCGCGTTTGCACAGCCCTGCGTTTAAGTGCTTTTATGTCGCGTTTGTCAAACGCAACTAACATCTCATACTCTTCACCACTACAAGCAATACTTGTAGCTATCTTTTTTGTAAACTTTATCCCTATTTTGTTAAGGGATGTTATCTTTTCTAAGTCACTCAAAAGACCATCCGATATGTCCATTCCTGCTTTTAAAATTCGCTCTGATTTTTTAACAAAATCTTGACGAAGTTTAATATTTACAAATTTTGATTGTTTATGTATTGTGCCTAAGTTAAACAATTTTTTCAACTCCTTGGCAGATTTTCCAAGTTCTCCTGTATATGCCAAAACATAACCATCTCTTACCTTAGAGCGAAGCAGTGGTTTATTAGTTTTAGAGATGATAGTTATTGTAATATCAAGTTTTGTATTACTTATAGTATCACCACCAATAATATCTATACCAAACTGCTGTGCCACTCTTTTAAAACCATCTGCTAACTCTCGCATATCAACTTTACTCATATACTTAGGCATGGCAACACTCAGCAGTGCATATTTAGGAATTGCATTCATTGCAACTGCATCTGAAATATTTACAAGCATCGCTCTTTGTGCAATTTGTCCAAAGTTAAGCCACTTTTTTTTATAATGTACATTCTCAAAAAAAGCATCTTTGGAGTATACATACCCCTCTATAAGTGCCCCATCATCGCCAATATGACGACTATTAAACTGTGATATAAAATAATTTTCTAAATTCAATTAAACTTCTTTAAGCATATATTAACAACTCTCAATATAGAATATAAGTAATTATAACATTTTTAGGAAAAATATACATGAAACACTCGATTAAAAAAATATTTCTCAACTTAAATACTTACCTATTTTTTGTACTTTTTGTCTCTTTTATTGCTATGATGCTCACACTAGAGCAGCAGTTGTCATTTGAAAAAGTAAACAATTTAAACAAGCAAAAGAAAATCATTAGTACTTTAACAAAACTTAACAAAGATGATATTGAACTTGCACTTATCCAGTTCAATGGGAAAAGTACACAATTACACCAAGAGATAAATAAACTAAGAAGTATTTACAAGTATGACTACTCTGATAGATATATCTTCTCAAATGAATTTGAATACCTTGGAGATTTAACTAAACTATCTATACTAACAACTTCATTTAACAATGCCGCTCATAGTTTTTATGTAGCCGATAAAGATGAAGAGACTCGTAACATAGCCCAACAAGAGCTTGCAACTGCATTTGCAAACATTACAAACCATATAAATAATATCCTTCTTAAAAATATAGAATATAGTCAAAAGAAATTCAACATTGTTAAAATCGCTACGATAGTTATATTTATCTTGATTTTTCTTGCAACAGTTTGGTATAGAAAAAAATTATTTTCTATTTATAAAGACATTGAATATTTATATCAGGTAGATAAGCACAAGGTTGACCACAGTATCTATACAGTTGAAGTAGATGCTATCTCGATGCGCATGAATAGAAAAACATCTACAACAGATAATCCAACTATGCTCGATCCAGTTACAGGTATAAATAACAACAAGGGATTGATTAATTCATATTCAAATAAAAAGGGCTTAAAAGATAGTAACTTCACAGCTGTAACAATAATAGAAATAGATAATTTTTCTAAAAGCAAACGTGCATTCTCCCAGGAAATGACACAAAGTATTCTAAAAAAGATTGCCTATACTATCTCTTTACATGAGCAGGCTATTGATGTTATTGCAAGAACTGACTACAACCAGTTTACACTCATCTTATCACGTGTGAGTAAAGAACAAGCATTTAAAGATGTTGAACTTATTCGACAAAGTATTGAAGAACTTAAGTTCAACATTGCAGACAAAGGTCCAGTTGTTATTACTGTAAGTGGTGGTTTTATCATCAAACCTAACAATACAAACCTTGATGAAGCATCTCGTCAAGCAAAAGAGATACTACATTATGCAAAAACAACAGGTACAAACAGAATTTTACAGACAAGAGATATAGCTGAGAGAGATATGTAATTTATGTGTCTCAAATAGTAACAGTCTTCAAGTAAACCCTACTTACACCCCCATTTAACCTTTCATATAATTTTTTGCGATATAATCAAGCTTATAATTAGTTCTAATTTTAAGGAAATTTAATGAGTATTCCTATTTATACTTACGATGCTATTGTTGTTGGTGCGGGCCTTGCAGGTTGTGCAGCAGCAAGAGAGTTACAACAGGCAGGTAAAAAAGTTGCTGTTATTACGAAGCTACACCCACTAAGAAGTCATTCTGGTGCGGCACAAGGTGGAATTAATGCAGCGTTTAGTGATGAAGATAGTGTTGAGCTTCACGAGTTTGATACAGTAAAAGGTTCTGACTATTTAGCAGACCAAGATGCTGTTGAGTTTATGTGTTCAAATGCACCAGAGACTATTCGTTGGGTTGAAAAAATGGGTGCTGCGTTTAGTAGAACTCCCGATGGTAAAATCGCTCAACGTCCTTTTGGTGGGCAATCTTCTCCACGTGCTTGTTATGCAAAAGACAGAACAGGTCTTACACTTTTACAAACTATATATGAGCAAGCAGCTCGTATTGGTGTAAAGTTTTGGGATGAGTGGTATGCAGCTGATATCATTTATAAAGATGGAAAAGTTTCAGGTGTTATAGCATTTAACATTCGCGATATGCAGATGGCAATTTTTAATGCTAAATCTGTGATGTTTGCAACGGGTGGGTATGCTCGTACATATAAAATCAACTCAAATGCACATGCAAACACAGGTGATGGTCTAAGCATCGTTGCTCGTCATGGTCTCCCTTTAGAAGATATGGAGTTTGTACAGTTTCACCCATCAGGTCTCTCAGGTAATGGTGTTCTCATCTCTGAAGCTGCTCGTGGAGAAGGTGGACGTCTCCTTAACTCTAAGGGTGAGCGTTTCATGGAGAAATATGCTCCAAACGCGATGGAATTAGCATCTCGTGATGTTGTTGCTCGTGCAATCTTAAATGAGATAAGAGAGGGTCGTGGTGTAGGACCGAGAAAAGATGCTGTCTATATTGATGTAACACATTTAGGAAAAGAACTTATTATGGAAAGACTTCCTGAACTTCGTGAATTAGCTATTACATTCTTAGGTTTAGACATGATTAAAGAGCCTATTCTTATCTCTGCAACTGCACATTATTCTATGGGTGGTATTCCTGTAAATATAGCTGGTAATGTACGTAAAAATAGTACTGAGTTTGTAGAGGGTTTTTATGCTGCGGGTGAGTGTTCATGTGTCTCTGTTCATGGTGCAAACCGTCTTGGTGCAAACTCAGTTCTTGAAGCACTTCTTTTTGGTCGTTATGTTGGTAAAACAATGGCTCAAGAGATTGACAACATTGAACTTCGTGTTGCATCACAAGAAGATGCAGCGACTGCACAAGCAGAACTCAACTGGGTATTAACAAATAATGGTTCGGAAAAAATCCCAGAACTTAGAGAAGAACTTCAGCAGAGTATGACTGCAAATGCAGGTGCATTTAGAAGTAAAGAAACTCTTAATATCGTGATTGCTAAAATACAAGAGCTTAGAAAGCGTTATAAAAATATTCGTATTAAAGATAAATCAAAGGTATTTAACACTGAACTTCAAGAAGCATTAGAATTTGGTCATATGCTTGACTATGCAATGTTTATAGTAGAATCTGCTGTTGCAAGAAATGAAAGCCGTGGTGCTCACTTTAGAGAAGATTTTGACACTCGTAATGATGATGACTTTTTAAAGCACACTATGGCATATATGGATAAAGATGGTAACATCAAACTAGATTATATGGATGTTGTTTTAGGCAAACATGAGCTTAGAGCTAGAACTTACTAAAAGAGGAAGAGAAACTTATGAGTACAAATGCAATAACTACACAAAAAGTAAACTTTAAAGTATTTCGTTTTAATGCTGATGAAGATTATCTTCCATACTATGAAGATTATTCTATGGATGTTACTTCTGAAGAGGTTGTCCTAGACATCCTAAACAGAATCAAATGGGATCACGATGGAAGTTTTTCATATAGAAGATCTTGTCGTCACGGTATCTGTGGAACATGTGCTATTAAAGTAAATGGTCGCTCAACTCTTGCTTGTAAAGAGTCTATGACTGAAATGATTAAAGTCTTTGGAAATGAACTTACTATAGAGCCATTAAGCAAAAAACGTGCTATCAAAGATATGATTATTGATAAAGCTGATTTCTGGGAAAAGCATGAGCAAGTTACACCTTTCCTTGATGCTGAGATTGATGAAACGCCAACAGTTGAGAACTTAGTAACTCCTGCTGAGGCAAATGCACTTGATGAAGCGGACTTATGTATTCAGTGTGGTGCTTGTCACTATGCTTGTCCTGTTGTTGAGATAAGTGATGACTTTATGGGTCCAGCTGCGTTTGCAGCGGCTTATAGATTTGAAGCTGATGTTCGTGATGGTAACGAGTCAAGACTTACAGATGTGAACCAAATGGGTTCAGGTGTTTGGGACTGTGTAAAATGTTTTGAGTGTGCTGAAGCATGTCCGAAAGAGATTAACCCGATTGAAAAGATAGGTAAACTACACAATATGCTGTTCCAAGCAGGTAAAGCAGACTCAAATGTTGCAACACGCCATGCAGTTGGATTTGAGAAATCAATCAAACGCAATGGTGTACTTGATGAGGGTGGCTTAGTTCTTTACTCTGAGTTAGCTGGAATCGTAAAACACATGCCAGTTGCACTTAAGATGTTTAGCAAAGGTAAAATTGTTCCACCATGGGGCATTACAAAATCAGATAACCTTGATGAGATTCAAAAACTTGTAAAATCTTCATCAACTGCAAAGTTCTAGGAGTAGATAATGGGAAAATTAAAATACGCACTTTTTACAGGATGTACTGCTAAACAGAGTACACCTGAGCAAATGATGTCTACGATGGCTGTTGCAGATAAACTTGGAATAGAACTAGTAGAACTAACAGAAGCTTCATGCTGTGGTGCTTCTCACCTACAAGACTACGATGACTTTTTATCTCTAGTTTTAAATGCTAGAAATATTGCTTATGCAGAAAAACATGGCCTTACTATGGTAACTATCTGTAATACTTGTCAGCTTAATACTGCTATGACTAAACATCGTTTAGATAACAATGAAGAGTTAAAAACAAGAGTTAATGAAAAGCTTGGAGAAGTTGGTTTAGAGTACAAAGGTACTTCAAAAATCACTCACTTCTTATATGCTATCATCGATGACTTTGGTCTTGATAAACTAAAAGAGATGGTAGTTACACCACTTAGCCAGTTTAATATAGCACCTTTTTACGGTTGTCACAATATCCGCCCTTCTGAGCTTCAAAATGAGACTCATGATACTCCGGAAAACCCTTATAATCCTACTTCACTTGATGATTTAATCATCGCTTGTGGTGGTATGACAGTTGATTACGAAGAGAAAAATAAATGTTGTGGTTTCCATGCAGAGCTTCAGTCACCTAAGGTTGCTGCTACTCTAACTGGAAATGCAATTGCTGGTGCTATGGATGGTAATGCTGACTGGATGGTTACACCATGTCCTCTTTGCCACTTAAAACTAGACACACAAACAGGTCATGCATCTGAAGCTATAGGACGTGAAGTTTCACTTCCTGTTCTTCACATGCAACAGATGATAGGTCTTGCACTTGGTTGTCCTCCTGAAACACTAGGTATGAAACACCATGTTACTAAGGTTGACTTCGTATAGTCACTTCTCCTCTTCCCGCTTTTGCGGGAAACCTTCAACTTTTACACTTTACACTATCTTAAAAATGGAAATAATATGTCAGATTCAATAGAAATAATTTCGTGGAATGTCAATGGAATTCGTGCTGTGCATACGAAAGAAGCACTTAAATGGATAGATGAAAGAGATACAGATATATTATGTCTCCAAGAGATAAAAGCTCTTCCTGAGCAGATTCCTAATGGTCTATTTGATAAAAAGTATGAAGAGTTAACTGTAAACTCAGCTGAGAAAAAAGGCTATAGTGGAACAGCTACTTTTTCAATGCTAAAATCAGACTATAACTCCACTGATAATCACATAGATACTATGAATGAGGGTCGTATAGTAGAGACTCACTACGAAGATATAGTTCTTTTTAACATCTACTTTCCTAATGGTCAAAAGAATCAAGAGAGACTTGACTACAAGATGAAGTTTTATGATGACCTTCTCACTCACTGTGAAAAATTAAGAGAAGAGGGAAAGAGTATAGTTATCTGTGGTGATGTAAATACGGCACATAAAGAACAAGACCTAAAAAATCCAAAAGCAAACTCTAAAACATCTGGTTTTTTACCAATAGAAAGAGAGTGGATAGATAAACTACTTGAGCACGGTTATGTAGATACATTTAGATATGTAAATGGCGATGAGCCTGATAGATATAGCTGGTGGTCATACCGTTCAAGTGCAAGACTAAAGAATGTAGGCTGGAGAATAGACTACTTCTTCATCAGTGAAGATTTGTGTGAATCCCTTGAAGATGCTTTTATCTTAGACTATATAACAGGTAGTGATCACTGTCCCATTGGGATTAGACTCGCTATATAACTTCTACATCTAAAATGACATTATGTCCTTTTAGTCCCCCTACCCTACAAATACAAAATCATGATTGTTTTAATATAAAAATCCCTAAAACATTGAGTTAAGGAGATTTTAATATTAAGTATATTAGAATAAACTAATATACTTAAAAGGTTACACTTATGGATACTACATTAACATGTTGTCGTATAGAAATAGATGATGACCTAATTAATACTGCTAAAGCATTATTAAAAGATGATGCTTCTATTTTAGAAAACAAAGCAAAATTATTTTCGCTTTTAGGTAATGAAGTACGTCTAAAAATAGTTAGACTTTTTTTATGTTACGAAAAAATGTGTGT
>DQSP01000155.1 GCA_015663215.1 Sulfurimonas sp. | reverse complement strand
CCATCTCTGTAAGTGGTGCCCACTTTTTAAAAGTTGGGAAAAACTCTAAAATAGTTTCATCATTTTTTATCATCTTTAACATCTCAACATCTAACTCTTGGAGCATAATGCGAGAGAGAAGGGCATAAAGGTTTATTCTTGATTGTGTCTGTTGCATAAATATTCTTTGTATGGAATTTTAAAATTGATTTTATCTAAATAGACTGAAACTAGCTTTATACCTTTATTTTGCACTCTCTATTTTTCATTATAAATAGAAAGCGAAGGAAAAGCAAACTCTAAATTATTTTTTTCTAAAATAGCCATCATTTTATGCATGACATCTTCTTTTGTCTCTAACCAATCAGCCCATTTTACAGACTTTGAAAAACAGTAAACTAATATGTTTATACTTGAGTCTCCGAAATTATCAAGATAAACTAAGAGGTTATTTTTTACACCTTCTAAGTCATCTTTTGAGACAAGTTTAGCAGTATGTGACCTCTCATTATGATGGGAGTACTTTGTTGCTTTAGTCGCGATACCAGGATGTTTATCCAGCATCACTCGTATCTCACTTATAGCATTTTTTATATCTTCACTCTTAGAGTCATACTTCACCCCTATATGCATCTTGATACGACGACCGAGTATGCGTTTATCCCAGTTTTTTACATCTTTTGATGCAAAAGTTCCGTTTGGAATGGCGATGAGAGCATTATCAAAAGTTCGTATTGTTGTAACGCGAAGACCTATCTCTACAACTACTCCTTGATGCCCATCTATCTCTATCCAGTCACCTTGTGAAAAAACATCGCTAAATAGTATGGAAAGTGTTCCAAAGAAGTTACTAATGGTATCTTTTGCTGCAAACGCTACGGCGAAACCACCGATTCCAAGACCGGAGAGAACAGCTGTAAGATTTACTCCTGCAAAAAAGAGCATGATTAAAAGCCCGATAATTAAAATAATAAAATTAACTATTTTAATTCCTACATTTACCAAATCATTTTTGATGTTTGATTTAGAGCCTGCTACACTACTAATTTTTACTTTAGCAACTGTGTTGACTACTTTATAGATTATAAGGGTAAAATAAAACCCATATATCATATTAAAAAAACGAGAGATAAGTTCTACTGAACCAAAATCATTATATACATAGATAAGCATATTTATATTTATGATAATGATTAGAGACTCTATAGAAGCTTTGATTTTTTCAGATATCTCTGCGGAGTATCCACTAAGTAAATTTATCTTTAAAATATAACCTTCTAAGGAAACATAAACAACCTTTCTAATAAAGTAAATTATTAAAATAAGTAGTAGCATTGATAGTAATTTAACAACACTTAAACCATAACTTTGAAGTAATGGATTAATCACCTCAACAATAGCTAATGAGTTCACATACACAACAATAGATATCAGATGGTATTTAGAGTACTGATTTAATCTGTACATAGTAGTATTTAGCTTATATATGTACCCTATAAGGTTAGCATTTACATCCCGTAATAAAAACAAATTACGAACATTCTCTTGTGCTACTTTTAAAATCGCACTCTCTGCCTCAAGTGCGAGTACATGACTATAGTCATTTTTAAAATATCCTTCTATCTCTTGTTGATTTTTTGCAACGATATCATTCACTTTACTCTCATATGCAGCGATAGTGTCTGAGTCTAATGCTATTAGTATATTTTTCAACATTACACTTTGACTACGCAAAAGGAGGTATATTTTAAGAGCAACTTCATCACGGTATACAGCAAAAGTATTTCCTGCACGTTTATTGATAAGCATCACTTTTCTAAGCGAAAATATTTCGTTTATGTATAAATTGATATTATTTATATATTTATTTTTATTTGCTATTATTGATTTAACAGCTTTATCGTATAGTTTATCTTGTTCTTTGAGTAAAAGTTTTATACTCTCTTGTGTTGCATTATCTTCATTCATCTTCTCGACTATATTCATCTGAGCTGTGACAAATGGGGTATATGTAATGCTCCCAGCAATAGCTGATATACTAAAAAATACAAAGAGTACTAAGCTTTTAAGTAAAGCCACTATATCCCCTCTGCAATCATTGCATCAGCTACTTTTTTAAAGCCTGCTATATTTGCTCCATCTACATAGTTTCCTTCGACTCCATAATCTTTAGCCGTAAGTGCTACACGTGTACATATCTGTTGCATTACAACTTGTAGTTTTTCATCTACTTCCTCAAAAGTCCAATGACTCATCGCTGCATTTTGACTCATCTCAAAAGAGCTCACAGCAACACCACCTGCGTTTGCTGCTTTAGCAGGAGCAAAGCATAAACCATGTGACTGTATAGTAGCAATCGCCTCTGGAGTTGAGGGCATATTTGCACCCTCGGTTACACTCTCGCATCCATTTGTTATAAGGTTTTGTGCATCTATTTCATTTAGCTCGTTTTGTGTAGCACAAGGAAATGCAGCATAACAAGGGATGTCCCAAACAGCATGTGCATGCTCAGGATACTCCGATACTGGTGTATACTTCGCACTTTCATGTACTTTAATATACTCTTCGAGCGAAGCACGACGATTTAGCTTAATATCTTTTAGTAGTGCTAAATCAACTCCTCTTGAGTCATAAAGTGTCCCTCTTGAGTCGGTACAGCTAACAGCTATTGCACCCATTTGTTGGAGTTTTTCTATAGCATGAAGAGCGACATTACCAGCTCCACTTACTGTACATATTTTGCCTTCAAGTGATTCCTTACCTTCTATCTCTAACATCTTTTGTGTAAAATAAATAGCCCCATACCCTGTAGCCTCAGGACGCATAAGTGAACCACTAAAAACAAAAGGTTTTCCAGTTAACACACCTTCATAGGAAGAGGTGATTTTTTTATACTCACCAAAAAGGAACCCTATTTCTCGCCCACCAACACCAATATCTCCAGCAGGAACATCTATACGAGGACCTATATACTTATGAAGTTCAGTCATAAACGCAGAACAAAACTTCATAATCTCAAAATCACTTTTCCCCTTAGGGTTAAAGTCACTTCCACCCTTACCACCACCTATTGGTAAACCCGTAAGAGAGTTTTTGAGTATCTGCTCAAAACCTAAGAACTT
>DQSP01000069.1 GCA_015663215.1 Sulfurimonas sp. | reverse complement strand
ATAGCTACACTTTTTTTTGATAGTAATATCGAAGAGGGTGTAAATAAGTTAATAGAGTACTCTATAACACCCGAAGACTTTTTTGGATTTATTGAGTACCATTATGATGAAGAGCATCATGATGCAGAAAAAATAGGAATGTTTACACAAGCTTTTATAGTAGATATTAATGAGAAGTATAGAGTAAAAATAAGTTAAACAGTATATAATGAGTAAAAAAGAAATATGAAAATTGATATAGAAGAAATTAAAAATACGCAACATATTTTAATAGTAACAAGTACTGCTTCATTTGCTAATGCAAGTGCACTGTACTCTTGTATACTTACTTTTCATAAAAAAGTTTCTTTACAAAATTTAGAACCTTTAAATACAAAACTTTCTTTTTTACCATGGTATGATAAATGTCGTGAAAATCAACCATCAACCGCACAATACATAATAGAAGTAAATACAGATACTTTAGAACTTTATAAATTTTTTAAAGAAAATGGGATTAAAATAAACCAAAAGATGGCGACAGCCCTGTATGGAGGGCTGTTGAGCCGTTATGATAACTTTTTAAGTAGTGATTGTGATGGCACAATTTTTGCTTTAGTAAGTACATTGCTAGAGCTTGGTGCTCAAAAAAAACTATGTCATGATTTTTTACTCTTGAGAGTGCCTTTGTCTTATATGCGTCTAAAAGAGAGACTTTTAAGAAGTCTTGTTCTTAAAGATGATGCTTCGCATGCATATGTAAGTATATGTGATGATGATTTGAAAAGTTCAAACAGTGAACTAATGGATGCATACACGATCATAAAAGAATTTTTAACCATAGTACATGTAGAAAAAGTCACACTACTCAAAAGTGATGAAAATAATAAAATAATCAAGGAAATATAATTTTGAGAAAAAAAAACAACTCTTCAATCGGTACACTATTTATAATGTCTTTAGTCGTAGCAGGGGGACTGTTTATATACTTCTCCTCAATGTTTGAGCGTAATGCTCCAGTTGTTACAATGCAAGAGAGCGGTTATTGGAACTTAAAAAAAGCATTGCATATAAAGATAGCAGATGAGAGTGGAGTAAAGTCATATAAAATAACTATAAAAAGTGAAACACAAGAAAAAACACTACAGTATGAACAGTTGATAAATCCAGAACAACTTTTAAACCTTGAAGTAGAACCACCAAGAAGTACATATGGCATGAAAGATAAAGAGATTCAAATTATTGTCCAAGCAAATGATGTGAGTAAATGGAACTTTTTAAATGGAAATGCAGTAAAACAAGTGTTTACATTTAAGATAGACAAAAAAAGACCACGTGTAAGTATAGTAAGTAACTCTTATAAAATTTCTCGTGGTGGTTCAGCCCTCGTTATATTTAAAGTAGAAGATGAGAACCTTGATACACTCTATATTGAGGGTAATAATGACAAACACTTTATTGCACAGCCTTTTTATAAAGAGGGTTACTTTATCTCACTTTTAGCTTGGCCTGTTGTAGATAGCAACTTTAAAGCAACAGTTGTGGCGAAAGATAAAGCAGGGAATGTTGCCAAAGCATACATCCCTCTATACTTAAAGCAGAAAAATTATAAAGTTTCGCACATGAAACTGAGTGATAGATTTTTAAAAGGCAAGATTGCAGACTTAGCAGAAGAGTTTATAGAGACACAAGGTGTTGAAAATTCATTAGAACAGTTTAAGATAATTAACGAAGATGTACGAGCAATAAATGAAGCACTTATACATGAACTTTCATCTAAAGTAGAAGATAAAAAGATAAGCAGCTTTAAGATAAATAAAATGTATCCACTTAAAAATGCACAAGTTGTAGCAACATTTGGTGATCATAGAAAGTACTCATATGGCGGTGAATATATAAGTGAGTCGTATCATTTAGGTTTAGATTTAGCTTCTAATGCGATGGCAAGTATCAAACCACAAAATGGTGGAGAAGTTGTTTTTAGTGACTACAATGGTCTTTATGGAAATATGCCTATGATTCATCATGGCTTAGGGCTTTATACACTTTATGGACACTGTTCAAGCATAAAAATAAACAGTGGAGACACAGTAACAAAAAAAGAAGTGATTGCAAATACGGGTAAAAGTGGTTATGCTATGGGCGACCATTTACACTTTGGCGTTTTAGTCCAAGGTATAGAAGTTCGTCCTCAAGAGTGGATGGATAAGCAGTGGATAAAGTTAAATATTCATGATGTTATCAAGAGTGCTAAAAAGATTATAGATAGAAACTAAGGGAGAAAATAATGTATCAAACTACTATAAAAAAGAGTGTTGAACTTGTTGGAATAGGACTGCATAAAGGTTCTCCTGTTAAGCTGCGTTTAGAGCCATTGGAATCAAACTCTGGTATAGTCTTTTATCGCTCAGATGTGGATGTCTCTATTCCCTTGACACCTCAAAGTGTTGTAGATACAAAGATGGCAACAGTTATAGGAAAAGATGGGCACCTTATCTCTACAATAGAGCACCTACTTTCAGCTGTGTATGCTTATGGAATAGATAATCTTCGCGTTGTGATTGATGGTGATGAAGTTCCTGTAATGGATGGTAGTAGTGCAAGTTACTGCATACTTCTTGATGAAGCAGAGATTGTACAGCAAGACGTACCTAAAAAAATTATGCGTATAAAAAAAGATGTCATAATCCAAGAGGGTGAAAAGTATGTAAAACTTTCTCCTTCAGATGACTTACAGTATGACTTTACGATTAAATTTCCACATCCTGCGATTAAAACGCAAGATTATGTTTTAAAGTTTACAAAAGAGTCCTATAAAAAAGAAATTTCACGAGCAAGAACTTTTGGCTTTTTACATGAAGTGCAGTATCTTCGCTCAAAAGGTTTAGCTCTTGGTGGTTCTTTAGAAAATGCTATTGTCTTAGATGAAAAAAAGATTTTAAATCCTGAAGGATTGCGTTATAAAGATGAGTTTGTTCGTCATAAAATTCTTGATGCTATTGGAGACATGTGCCTTATTGGCATGAACTTTATAGGAAACTATGAAGCTATGGCAGGAAGTCATGACTTAAATCATAAGTTGACTTTAGCACTTTTAGCAGATGTAGAAAACTTTGAAGTTGTTGAGCTTATTGGCGAGAAAACTAAAGAGTTAGAAAAAGCATATGCTTAAAGAAGTAGATATACTTTTAATTGCACTCACAAGTCCTATAAAGATTGGAGTGTATGAAAATGCTAACCTTCTTGAGACTATAGAGTCGCAGGAAAAAAGTTCAGATATTTTACCAATTCTTTTTCGCGACTTACAGAAGAAGTATTTGATAAAAAAACTCTTTTATGCAAATGGTCCAGGAAGTTTTATGGCTATAAAAGTAGCCTATGTTTTTTTAAAATCATTGAGTATTTTAAAAGAGATTCCTCTTTTTGCAACAGATGCATTTAATTTTAACAATAACTCTCCAATAAAAGCCATTGGTAAGCTATATCTTGTTAAAATTGCATCAGAAATAAAAACTCAAAAATTAGAAATAGCACCTGAAGTAGTATTTACTCTTCCTGATGTGCTTGATTATAATGAGTTTAGTAAAAATGCAGCCCCTTTGTATATGATAGGGGCTGTTGGACAATAGGAAATAATTTGATAATAAGTGTTCCAGCAACTTCAGCGAACTTAGGGCCCGGATTTGACTCTCTTGGTTTAGCAGTAGACCTTCGTAATAAAGTAGAATTTCATCCAAGTAAATTTTTTAGTGTTAGTATAAAAGGTGAGGGCGAAAATAACCCGCGTTTAAAGGGTAACAATCTCTTTATCTCTATTTTTAACGAACACTACTCGCGTTTAACAAAGAAAAAACAAAACTTTAAGTTTACATTTTACAACTCTATTCCTATGTCTCGTGGACTTGGTAGTAGCTCTGCCGTCATAGTAGCAGCAATAGCATCTGCACATGAAGCAGCTGGAATAAGAGTCAGTAAACGCCGTATATTAAACCATGCTCTTGTTTATGAGTCTCATCCAGATAATATAACTCCTGCAGTAATGGGTGGATTTAATGCCGCTACAATTGAGAAAAACAAAGTTTTTTCACAAAGAAAGCATCTTCCAGATTATTTAAAAGCTGTAGTGGTTATACCAAACAAACAAATGAATACATCAAAATCACGTACAATATTGCCAAAATCTTACTCAAAAGAGAATGCAGTTTATAATCTTTCCCACACTGCATTAACAGTTGCTGCATTTTTTAATGAAGATTGGGAAATGTTAAAACTAGCCGCACAAGATAGATTTCATCAAAAAGCAAGAATGAAAACACTCCCAGAACTTTTTGCTGTGCAAAAAGCTGCTTATGAAGCAGGTGCCTTAATGAGTACATTATCAGGGAGTGGAAGTACATTCTTCTCTCTTGTTTATGATGAAGATGCATCAATGATTGCAAACAAATTTATTCAAAAATTTCCAGACTTTAATGTAAAAGTTTTGGATTTTGATAATAACGGGCTTATAATAGAGCGATAATGCCTATTAAATAAAGCAATATTTAGATATAATGGCGGAAAATTTTCATCAACCAACTAGAATGTGCATCTCTTGTAGAGAAAGGGCTATTCAGTCTGATTTAATCAGACTCCGATGTGTTGATGGGGAGTTAAGTTTATTTGATGGAATAGGTAGAAGCTTTTACTTATGTCACACTTGCTTAGATGACGGCAAGAGACTACCGAAAGCTCTTATGCGACAGTGTCGTAGTAACAAAAGGGAACAACTTATGAACAAACTAAAGGAGATCATCACTGATGACAGATAAAGTTAGCGTAAAAGAAATTGCAGACGAATTAGGTATAGCTTCAAAAGATGTCTTAGAAAAAGCTAAGAACATGGGAATAGAAGTTAAAGCTGCACTGAGTAAAGTTAGTATGGAAGATGCAGAAAAAATTGCAAACTATATTATGAATGGTGAAGATGATAAACCAACACCTACGCCAAAACCTAAAGTTGTAAAAAAAGCTGATAATACTCCTAAAGAAGAGCCAAAAGAAAAAGAAGTTGTAAAAGAAGTTGTAAAAACAACAGAAACGGCTAGTGAAAAATCAGAGGCTAAAGCAGAAGTTACAAAAGAAGTAAGTTCTGATAAAGAGAGTGAAACACCAGTTAAAGAAGTTAAAAAAGAGCCGGAAGTTAAAAAAACAGTATCTACTTTACGAGTTGTTTCTCCAGGATTACGCCCAGCTATTAAAAAATCTGGTTTAAAGATTGTAAAGAAAAGAAAACCAAAAGTAGAAGAAAACTATAATCTTCCACAAAAACAAGCTTCTGTATCTTCATATGGAAAGATGAGTGCTGAAGTTTTAGAAGAGCTTGCACAAAAGAAGAGATCAAAATCAGGTAGTTCAACTGCACGAAAGCAAGAACAAGGTCGTCGAATTGAGATCTTTGGTGGTGCGATGAGTGATGTATCTATGGATATGGATGATCAAGTTACACTTCTTGACTTAAACTCAACAGAGCGAGCTCCTTTACCTCCAGAAATGCCAAGAAAACCTCGTGCTCCTAAACCAGCAGGACGTAATGCAAATAAAAAAGCTGCTCCTCGTGGTAGAAAAGTACGTAAAGATAAACGTAAAAAATATGCAAAAGTAACTCAAGAAGAAGAGATTGTAACTCATGTAGAAATTCCTGAAGATATTCGTGTTTACGAGTTTGCAGAAGCTCTTAAACGTCCTATGTCTGACATCATTAAGGTTCTCTTTGATCTCGGTATGATGATGACTAAGAACGATTTCCTTGGAAATGATGAGATAGAGATTCTTTCTGAAGAGTTTGAAGTTGAAGTTACTATCATCGTCCCTAAAGATGAGTTTACTCAAGAAGTAGAAAATATTGAAGAAGATCCTGATGCTACTGAGAGAGCTCCTATTATTACTATTATGGGTCATGTTGATCATGGTAAGACATCACTTCTTGATGCTATTCGTGAAGCGAAAGTTACAGATGGTGAAGCAGGTGGAATCACGCAGCATATAGGTGCTTACACAATTGAACAACATGGTAAAGCGATCACTTTTATAGATACACCAGGACATGCTGCGTTTAGTCACATGCGACAAAAAGGTACAGAGATAACAGATATTATCGTAATCGTTGTAGCTGCTGATGATGGTGTGAAGCCTCAGACTCTTGAAGTTATTAAATTAGCTAAAGAATCAGGTGCTCCGATAATTGTAGCATTAAATAAAATGGATAAAGAGACTGCACAACCAGATATGGTTAAAGGTCAGATGGCTGAACATGGTATTAATCCTGTTGACTGGGGTGGAGATATTCCATTCGTATCGGTCTCTGCAAAATCCAAAATGGGTATTGATGATTTACTTGAAGAAATTCTTACTACGGCTGAAATTTTAGAGCTTAAAGCAAATGTAAATACACTTGCAAAAGCGGCTGTAATAGAGTCTTCTTTAGAAAAGGGTCGTGGACCAGTTGCAACTGTGATCGTTCAAAATGGTACTCTTAAAGTTGGAGACTATGTTGTATGTGGTGCGGCTTATGGTCGTGTTAAGGCGATGCTTGATGAAAATAAAAAACAGATTAAAACCCTTTTACCTTCACACACAGCAGTTATTGCAGGACTTAATGAAGTTCCAGCATCTGGTGAAGTTATGATAGTTATGGAAGATGAGAAAGAAGCTAAAGCATTCGCTCTAAAACGCCATGAATATGATAGACATAAAGAACTTTCAATCTCAACTAAATCTTCTTTAGAAGATATGACAGCGATGATTAAAGAGGGTAAACTTAAATCTCTTAAAGTTGTACTTAAAACTGATGTTCACGGTACACTTGAAGCCATCCGCAGTTCTATTCTTTCTATGAGAAATGATGAAGTTAAAGTTAACATCATCTCTTCTGGTGTTGGTGGAATAACTGAAAACGATGTTGAACTTGTGAACAACTCTGAAAACTGTGTATTACTTGGATTTAATGTTCGTCCTACTGGTGCAGTTAAAGCAGCTGCGAAACAAAAAGGTGTTGAGATTAAAACTTATTCAATCATCTATCAGCTTATAGATGATATTACTGGTATGCTTACTGGTATGATGTCACCGAAATATACTGAAGAGAACACTGGTCAAGCAGAAGTTAAAGAAGTATTTAAAATACCTAAAGGTGTTGTTGCTGGTTGTATGGTTGTTGATGGTCGTCTTATCCGTGGAGGTATGGTTCGTGTTATTCGTGATGGTGTTGTTCATTATGAAGGTGAACTTACTTCACTTAAACGTTTCAAAGATGATGTTGATGAAATAGGAAATGGTTATGAATGTGGTGTTGTTATTAGTGGTTATGATGATGTTATACCAGGAGACGTTCTTGAAACATTCAAAAAAGTTGAGCAGAAAGTAGAGTTATAGACTCATGACAGAAGCACAAATAAAACTCAAAAGGACTGAATCAGTTCTTTTAGAGTTAGTCCCCAAAGCACTTGGTCAGATGAACGACAAAAGACTTCATGAATTAGATATTCTTGAAGTTAAATGTTCTCGTGGTAAAAGTGATGCAAAAGTATATATAAATCCCCATCAATTAAAAGAACAAGAAAAACGTGATTATCTTAAACTTCTAAGAAAAGCACGCCCTATTGTTGAGACATTCGTTTTAAAAGATCAAGGTTGGTACAGATGTCCTACTTTTACTTTTGAGTTTGATGAGCAGTTAGAAAAGTCAAAAAATATAGATGACCTTTTTAGTAAAATAGCAAAAAGAAATAAAAATGAGGATGAATCATGAGCCTACAAAATGACATAGAATCAATAGTTAAATCAGTTGATTTAGAACTGTATGATACAGTAATTGTAAGTGAAAATGATGAAACTATCTATCGTATAAGTATTATGTCTTCAGAAATACAAGATGGTAAACGCAAGGGTGTAAGTCTTGATACTTGTGTTGAGCTTACTCATATGATTTCTCCCTTACTGGATGTTACTCCACCTGTTTCAGGTGACTACAGACTTGAAGTTGGAACTGCTGGAATTGAGCGTAAGCTCATGAACATTGGACATTTCAAAAAAAGCATTGGTGAAAAAGTATCTCTTCTTCATAGTGGAAAAGAGAAAAGTAGAGGTGTATTAGTAAAAGTTGAAGGTACAAAAGTTTTTGTAGTAACTGATGATGAGACTGTCGAAGTTGAGTTTAACGACATCATAAAAGCTAAAACATATTTCGAGTGGTAAGATACTCTTAGATGATTATAGACAATAACTTTTATATGAACCTAGCCCTAAATGAGGCTTGGAAGTATCAAGGTTTAACTTATCCAAACCCAGCTGTAGGTGCTTGTTTAGTTGGCGAAAATGGAGAGGTCTTAGCGGTTGAGGCACATCACCGTTCAGGTGAAGCTCATGCTGAAGTAAATGTACTACAAACAGCTTACTATAAACTCACAGATGATGAAACTATTTTAGCACTTAATTTATCTCTTGATATACATACTTATCTTCTTACTAATCATAATAATATTTTTCAAAATACAAAACTTTTTACAACACTAGAACCATGTTCTCATGAGGGAAAAACTCCCTCATGTGCCTCACTAATAAGCGAGTTAGGTATTAAAGAAGTGTTTGTTGGATCTTATGACACACATAAAGTAGCTCAAAATGGTAATGCCATTTTGCAAAAAAATGGATGTATCATACATACTGAGTTACTAAAAAAAGAGTGTGATGCACTTTTAGTACCCTTTAAGAGAAGTTTAGAAGATAATTTTGTCTATTTTAAATGGGCACAAAGATTAAACGCGACAACTGATAATGGAAATGTAAGCTCACTAGAATCAAGAACAGATGTCCATGCTAAACGCAATGTATGTGACCTATTAGTTATAGGTGGTAACACAGTTAGAATGGATAGACCAACACTTGATGCTAGGCTAGTCAACGGCAAAACACCCGATGTTTTGATAATCTCACGAGAAAAAGAGTTTGATAAAAGTATTCCTCTTTTTAATGTCAAAGGTAGGAAAGTTTTTATAGAAAATGACTTTAAGATATTAAATAATTATAAAAACATTATGATTGAAGGTACTGACTCAATGTATGAATTAACTCGTGATATAGTAGATTATTACCTCTGTTATATGGCTCCCTCATTTGGTGGCTCAAAGAGTTTTAATGTGAGTGATGATAAGTTTGATATATTAAATATTAGACAAGAAAACGAAGATATAATAATGTGGATGAAAAGGATATAAATGAGTTTTCAAGGTAAAAAAAATAACGAAAAACAAGAAAAAATTGTAGAAATGTTTGATGACATTGCACCAACTTATGACAAGGCAAATCGTGTGATGAGTATGGGTATAGACAAGTCATGGAGAAGAAAAGCTTGCATGCTTTCGTATGAATTTTTAGCTCAAGATAGCATCAATAGAATCGTTGATGTTGCTTGTGGAACAGGCGACATGATGGATTTTTGGCGCGAGTCTGCAGAGAAATCTGGCATAGCTCTTGGTGAGATAGTCGGAGTTGACCCATCAAATGGAATGGTAGATGTTGCAAGAAAAAAGTATCCTAAATTTAACTACCATATTTCAAAAGCAACTGAAATTCCTTTAGATGATGCTTCTTCAGATATTTTAAGTATTACATATGGCATTAGAAATGTTGTGGAACGTGAAGAAGCTCTAAAAGAATTTAACAGAGTACTCAAAAAAGATGGACTAGTAGTAATACTAGAATTTATGAAAAATGAGAACCCATCTTTCATAGCAAAACTAATGAACTTTTACACAAATAAGATTTTACCAAAAGTAGGTGGTTTTATTTCTAAAAACCTTGAAGCCTATGAGTACCTACCAAACTCAATAGAGAGTTTCTCAACTGTAGAAAATATGCAAACAGAGTTAGAATCTGCTGGATTTGAGATGCTTTATACAAAAAGCTTTTCTATGGATATATCTACACTTCTTATCGCTCGTAAAAAGTAAAGTCAATGCTTACACTTTCAGTCTCTGGACTCAACGAACAGATAAAAACTCTTTTAGAAACGAGTTTTACCCAAGTCTTAGTTGAAGGTGAACTCTCTCGCATTACTTTTCATAACTCTGGACACATTTACTTTACCCTCAAAGATAGCTCTTCAGTTTTGAGTTGTGTGATGTTTCGTGGGAATGCTTCAAAGTTAAAGTTTCGTTTAGAAGAGGGTATGAAAGTTGTGATTAATGCAGCACTTACACTTTATAAACCTCGAGGCTCTTACCAGTTAAACTGTTTTAGTATTGAACCATCAGGGCAGGGTGCTTTGGCATTAGCTTATGAGCAGTTAAAACAGAAGTTGTCTGAACAAGGGTATTTTAATACTGAGATAAAAAAAACTTTACCTAAGTTTCCTAAAAAAATTGTGCTCATTACTTCAGCAACGGGAGCAGCTCTTCAAGATATGCTCCGCGTTGCAAATAGCCGTTATAAAAATATAGAAATAGATATATATGATGTGCTTGTTCAAGGTGATAGTGCAGCAGGAGCAATAGCAAACGCAGTCATAGTCGCAGATACTAAAGAGTACGATATTTTAGTAGTAGGACGTGGTGGTGGAAGTATAGAAGACTTGTGGGCTTTTAATGAAGAGATAGTTGCAAACGCCATCTTTCATGCAAAAACTCCAGTTATTTCTGCTGTTGGGCATGAAATAGACTGGCTCATAAGTGACTTTGTGGCAGATGTGAGAGCTGCTACTCCGAGTGCTGCTATGGAGATATGTCTTCCTGATACAAATGAGCTTTATCAGTACATTGACTCACTCTCTTCACAGTTAGAGCAATTTCTTAAACAGAAGATTTATACAAAGTCTCAAGAACTACAACATCTGAAAAATTCATTTAAGCAGCACTCAGTAGATAAAAAGCTCTCTCAAAGAGAAGAAGAGATAAAACAGCTCAAAGAAAACTTTTCACAATTGATGAGTTTTAATCTACAAGGGTATGAGAGAGAACACACAAGACTAAAGCAACAACTGCCACAAGCAATGCAAACGCAGCTAAGTATTGCACAAACACAAATTACAAACTTACAAAAAGCATTAGAGTCAAACAATCCTAAGTTTAAAACCAAAATAGGTTTTGCACAACTTTCACAAAATGCAAAAGTGATAGACATAGCAACTTTAAGTGTTGGGGACGAGTTTGAAGTGCAGAGTGATGCAGTTCGAATAAATGCTAAAGTTATGAACAAGGAAAATATAAGATGAGTTATCCAGATTTTTTTAAGACAGTAGAAGTTATAAAAGTTAAAGATCCACTTTCACAAGTTTTAGGTGCATTTACTATGGGAGAGTATGAGTTCTCATACCTTGATGTAGTAAAATCTGCAGGACACTCTTGCCCAACAGTAGCAGGAGCATATATAGTT
>DQSP01000011.1 GCA_015663215.1 Sulfurimonas sp. | reverse complement strand
TGCCTATAACTAGAACTCTCTTGTAGTCGCTGAAGTTGGTGTTATTTTTAACTAAGGACTTATAATAAAGACAGGAGAACTAATGAAACTTTATAGTTTATTTATACTATTGCTAGGTATTGCACTCAGTTTGAGTGCTTGTACAGACAGAGACAAAGATGCCAAAAAGTCAAATACCCCGGGTATGAAATGTGGTGCTGGAAAATGTGGTGCTAATATGTTTGATGGCAAAGGTGCTTTAGCTAAAAAGAAAAAAAATATACTCTCACAAATGCGAGAAAATGACCCACGAAAAGAGTGTGTTATCAAAGCAAAAACTACAAAAGAGGCTTACGAGTGTGTGAAGCACAAAGAGACAAATAAAATGTCTACAAAATGTGGCACAGCTAAATGCGGTGTTGGTAAATGTGGAGATGCTCTAACACATGATAAAATGATGAAAGAAAAACCTGTAAAAGATGCACCAGCCATGAAATGTGGTGCAGGAAAATGTGGAGGAGATATGTAATGAAAAGAACTATACAAGTAGAAAATGTAAAGTGTGGTGGATGTGCCTCAACTCTTACAAGTAAACTCAAAGATGAGTTTGGTGAGATAGAAGTGAACCTTGAAGTTATGCCTAGAGAGATTACTCTTGATATAGCAGACGAAAAGATAGATGCACTGCATGATGCACTCAAAGGTTTAGGTTATCCTGTCTCGGGAGAGGATTTTGGCTTTATCGAAGATACCAGTATGAAAGCAAAAAGCTTTGTTTCTTGTGCTATTGGTAAGCTAGATAATTTTAAAGAGGGAAAATAACCCTCTTATGCAAATACAAAATCTTCACTTGGACGACTTGGAACTTTTTTATAAGTATGCCAAGGAAGAGCATTGGGATATTGAAGATCCTCATATTCGTGCACTTTTAAAAACACATCCAGAAGATTTTTTCATCTTTTATGAGGATTCAGAACTAGTTGGTTTTGTTGTGGCTATTAAAGAGAACGAAGAGCTTGGTTTTATTAGCTCCCTCTTAGTACTCAAAGAGTTTCGTTCTCTTGGTTATGGGAAAAAAATATTTACTTTTGCCTGTGAGCATTTAGGGGAACGACAGATTGGGCTTGACAGTGTTTTAGGTCAAGAGATATTTTATGAGAAATTTAATTTTAAACGATACTTTGATGTAAATACTTACCAATTTCAAACAGGAAAATTCTCCATAAATAGTGACACTTACAGTATCATCGACTTTGATAAAGAGCTTTGTCTCTCTAATCAGACAGAGTTCCTCAAAGAGCTCTTAGTAAATGAAGATCTTGACTACAAGGCTATAATAGAAGAGGGAGTTGTGAGCTCTTTTGCTTTTTCATTCCATTATAAAGATGGATATAAAGTCACTATACATACACAAGATGTCAACCATGGAGCTGCTCTGTTTTTTGCTCTTTGTAAAGACTACATACACCATACTGCTATCTATATCCAAACAACAAAAGTAGATTCACTCCTAGAAGCTTTGGCTCAAGCTTTAGAGATGAAACAAGTTTCCTACACTACAAGAATGTACAATAAAATCTTATAATCTATTTTTTTATCTCTGCACGAGGAACAAATTCTAACACTGTTGCATCTATGCAAAAACGCCGTCTTCCATCTGCACGAGAAAATACATGCCCCAGATGAATACCGCTTATTTTAGATACAAGTGCAGTTCGCTCCATACCATAAGAGCTATCTACTCTCTCAATAACTGCTCCATCTTTTGCCTTGTAAAAACTAAGCCATCCTGTTCCTGAGTGAAATCTATCACGAGTATCAAACAAAATCTCTCCACTGAGTTTATCTACAAAAACACCATCAGGAGTATCTTGAAATATCTTATACTGCTTACAGCCAGGAGCATCTGTTCCCTCATGAAAAGCTACCTGATAGGCTTGCGAGTCACGTCCAAGTTTAAAAGCACCGAGAGTTTTATAAAAGAGCTTAGAATCCATATAACCTACATGCCCTATAACTTCCTTACCATCTTCTATAAAAAGAATCGTTGGGGTTGCATAAAGCTCTGTTTTTATCTCAAAACCCTCTAATGAGCTTGCAAGCACTGTTCGCATTGGAAGTGTTCCTTTATATGAACTAGACACATCTGCTTCAAACTTTTCGCAATACGGGCAAAATGAAGGTGAAGTAATAACTATAATCTCTTTAGCACCAAGTGGTTTTATCGCTACAGTTTTTTTCTTCTGTGCTTTAAACTTCACTCCAGTTGCATGGTTAGGACAGTATCCATACGGATTTTTAGCAAGATAATCTTGATGATATCCCTCTGCATTATAAAACTTCACTAAAGGTTTTATCTCTGTGACTATATTTTTATATCCTGCTGCGTTTAAGAGCTTTTGATACTCATCTTTTGTAGAGTTTGCAATCTTTTTTTGCTGGGGAGTTGTGTAAAAAATGGCAGATCTATAGTTGTTTCCTATGTCATTACCTTGTCCATTAACTTGTGTCGGGTCATGCAGTTCCCAAAATGATTTTATGAGTGTTTGTGCTGACACTTTTGTGCTATCATAAACAACTCTCACACCCTCTGTATAGTTAACAATTTTTGAGCCACTTCTGAGACTTCTGTATTTTAATACCTCATCATATGTAGGGTTCTCATAGTTACCACCAATGTAACCAGACTCCGCACTTATAACACCCTCAAAGTTATCAAAGTGTTTCTCAACACCCCAAAAACATCCTGCTGCAAAAACTATAGTCTCTTTGCTAGAATCTTTTGCATAAAGTGTACTTCCCATAGCGAATATAAAACCAACTAAAGGTAGCAATATTAATCTTGTAATTCTGTTTTTCATAATTTTATCCTCTTACTTAACTCTTCTCTTATAACATCTGCCACACGAAAAGAATTTGCATAGATAGTCCAAGTGTAGGGGACACTTCCACCTGTTGGCATAAAGCTAGCATCTGCAACATAGAGGTTTTCTAAGTCATGAGCTTTACAGTTTTTGTCCAGTACGGATGTTTTTGCATCATTTCCAAAGCGACACCCTCCAGCTACTAAGTTTGGTGGTGGGGATGCTGAGATAGAGTAGTCAATCTCGACAGCACCCATCTTCTCTAAAACCTCAACGGCTTTTTTTGCGAGATGCTCTCCTACTTCTAAGTCTTGAGGATGCGAGTTAAGGTTTATAACACCAACAGGGATGCCATACTTATCAACTGCCTCATCATCTACACTTACATTACAGTTATCAGTTGGTAACCAGTCATTAAAGACTTCAAAAGTTAAAACGCGAGAAGTAGTAAGTCTTTTTTCTATCTTCTTTGCAAGTTTATCCCCCCAAAGAAGATTGCCATTTTTATCATACATCTCACGATTTACTCGACTTATAAGGTTTTGGTGTTCAAATAGAAAGTCTATAGTCCCACCCTTGTAGATGCGACAGCCATCATTGTAGTCATACCAGTCTTGTAAACTTCGATTAAAGAATAATCCCGGTTGCATCAAAGCTTTTTGCTGCTCTTTAGTAAGGTTCTCGAAGATAAACCTTCCACTTCCACTTCCTCCTGCTGAAAAAACAAGATTTTTACCTAGCTCACCACTTGAGTTTGCCATACCATTTGGGAACTCTCTATTTTTCGAGTTTAGAAGTAAACGCGAGGATTCTATGGCTTGGGCAGCGAGAACAAATATCTTCGCGTTTATCACATGCTTCACACCATGTTTTGTGTAGTAGTATGCTTTGGTAATCTTGCCATTTTTTGAGTCAAGTTTATAAACAAAAGCATCTGTTATGACCTTCGCATCACACTTTTGAAGGAGTGCCGCTCTTGCACTCCCTTTTGCTCCACTCGCACAACCATAACTACCACAAAAGTTAGAGTAGTAACAGCCATTTCGACCGAGTGCATTTTGACTTAAAACTGCTCGTGGCGTTGGGATGGCTGTAAACTTTAACTCTTTACAAGCTGTATCAAACCATGAAGTCACTTCATTTGTCTCTAGCATCGGGTAAGGCAGGTCAGGAGTTGAACGCGGTTCGAGATACTTATGAGGAACTATTTTTCCACTCACTCCGACTACTTTTTCTACCTTGTCATAGTAAGGTTCTAATTCCTCGTAGCTGATACACCAGTCGATAACATTCGCACCTTTTACCTCGCCATAGGCACTACGAAGTTTAAAGTCTTTTGGTTTCATTCTATGAAAATAGCCACTCATGAGGTTAGAGCTTCCTCCAACCATAGAGCCATTCCAAAAGTTCCAGCCTGATTTTTCACCATCATATCGAGTTAATTTACCTGACTGTGAGTACTCATTTATAATGTGTTTTTGCTCAGACAAAGGAGGTGTAAACATATCGCGGCGCGATACTGCCAACTCATCTTTGTTAAAACTAGACTCATCATAAAGCTTGCCCTTTTCAAGGACTACTACATTAAACCCTGCGTTTGAGAGCTCGTATGCTATGGGTGAGCCACCTGCTCCACTTCCTACTATACAGACATCATATATCACAGATACACCTTCGTTGGCCTTGGTTCCCCGCCACTAAATGCCAGCCAGTTCCAGCCTGCTTTGTTGTTATTTGCACCATAAATAGGGTCTCCAAAACATGCTTCAAAAGTATAACGAAGTACTGTGTCAAGCCATGACTCGCCCCAACTCTCTTTGGAAAAACCCTCTAAGACCTTTTGCCGTTCATCATGCAGGAGTTTTGTGTACTGTTTTTTGTACATTTCTACTGCATACTCATTGAGCCACTTGACACCTTTTTTGAGGTACTCTTTGTCTTCTCTTGTTATGCGAGAGTGTTTTAGCACTATACCTATGTAGTCAGATGTGTTTATGCCGAGTTCTTTTGCTTGTGGGAAAAGGTCGTTTTGTAGGACTTTTATAGTGTCCCGTGAAGTCGTGACACCAAAAACGCTACATCCATTCATAACTATGACAGCCGAGGAAAGAAAACCAGCTTGTAAAAAAGCTCTTCGTTGAAACTTCTGCATCAGTCGAGTAGTCCACTAAAAAAATATTTTTTCTGTTTTGGTGCATAAGTAGTTGTTCGCTCATCTACAAAATCAGGATCACCTTTTTCGAACTCCCTTTGAGAAACTCTTTTTATATGTTTTTTTGGTTTGTCTTCTTTAACAAATCCATTACTTTTTGAGCCAGTGGCTCCATGAGGAATACACATAATAGACTCCTTTTTATCTTTTAACCCAAACTATGCAATAGAAATTTCTAAAGATTGCCTATGCTTGTGCTTAAGGGATGTTTAGTAAAAATTTTAAGC
>DQSP01000269.1 GCA_015663215.1 Sulfurimonas sp. | reverse complement strand
GTAAAAGCTGGTCATGTATTATTAGAAGGTCAAGTTATAAACTTGGCTACAAGTTGGGTAGGTTGGTTGAGTTTAGCAGTTTTTGTAATTGCATACTACTTTATCGCTACTGAAGATAAGTATGAGGTTAATAAGGCTAAACCAGCACTGTTCGCAGGTACATTTATGTTTATGCTTATTGGAATATTTTATGCGATTAATGGACTAAATCCTGATCCTCTACATGATGAATTAGAGCATCTTATTTTAGAGATTGCAGAGATTTTCTTCTTTTTACTTGTTGCTATGACATATATTGAAACACTCATTGAACGTGGTGTGTTTGACCTCATGAAGTACAAACTTGTATCAAAAGGTTATACATATAAAAAACTTTTTTGGTTGACAGGTATTTTAGCATTTTTTATCTCTCCAGTTGCAGATAACTTAACAACTGCACTTATCCTGTCAACTGTTCTTTATACGATTGATAAGAAAAATCTTGCGTTTCTTGTTCCCGGTGCTATAAATATCGTTGTTGCTGCAAATGCTGGTGGTGCTTGGTCTCCATTTGGTGATATTACAACACTTATGGCATGGACAGCCAACAAGGGTGAGTTTATAGACTTTTTATTCCTTTTCCCAGCTTCAATTGCTGGTTGGTTAATAACAGCTACTCTTCTTGGTATGTCTGTTCCTACTGGACAACCTGCGTTTGATGCTGCTAGTGAGAAAAAACCAGTAGTAGCTGATGGTGGTATGGGTGTAGCTTACTTAGGTGTTATGACAATTGTACTTGCTGTTTTAGGACACCAATTTTTCCACTTCCCAGCGATGTGGGGTATGATGTTTGGTATGGCTATACTTAAACTGTACTCAATTTTTCTTACAAAAAGTGGTGCAAACTCATTTAATATCTATATAAATATGCAAAAAGTAGAAAATGATACACTTCTTTTCTTCTTTGGTATTTTATCAGCTGTTGGTGCTCTTCACTATCTTGGATTTTTAGAGTATATTCACGATATGTACGGTCTTGTGGGTCCAATGTGGGCAAATGTTGGAGTAGGTTTTCTCTCCGCAATTGTTGATAATGTACCTGTAATGTCTGCAATACTGAAATCATCTCCTACAATGGACTTGTCACAGTGGATGCTTGTTACTATGACAGCTGGTGTTGGTGGGTCTCTGATCTCTTTTGGTTCAGCTGCTGGTGTTGGTGTTATGGGAAGACTTCATGGTATTTATACATTTAGTTCACACATGAAACATTCATGGGCAATTCTTGTTGGTTATATTGTGTCTGTAGCTATCTGGTATGTTCAGTTTCAAGTGCTTGGATGGTATATTCCTCACTCGTAAACCTTAATACCTCCATTAGAAATGGAGGTATTCTTCTATAATCCTTTTTCATATATCTAAGATTAACCTTTATTGTTGTATCCTTTCATAATTAATAATTTTACATTCAAAAGGTACTTATATGACAAATGTTAGCATCATTGTTTTAGATTTCGGTTCTCAATATACACAACTTATAGCTCGTCGTCTTCGTGAAGATAAAGTCTACTGTGAGATTCTTCCTTATCATGCTTCTGCAAAAGATATTGCAGCTAGAAATCCAAAAGGTGTAATCCTTTCAGGTGGTCCATCTTCTGTTTATAATGATGATGCTTATGAAGTAGACAAAGCTATTTATGACATGGGTATTCCTATTTTAGGTATCTGTTATGGTATGCAACGTATTGCTGTTGATTTTGGTGGTAGTGTTATCCGTTCAAACCATCATGAGTATGGTAAGGCTGAACTTAAACTTGAGACTGCATCTCCTCTTTTAGCAGATTGTGATGATGATCGCATTGTATGGATGAGTCACTCCGATAAAGTAGATGTTTTACCAGAAGGTTTTGCACCTATCGCTACAAGTGACAACTCTCCTTACGCAGCAATCGCAAATGAAGAAAAACGTGTTTATGCGATGCAGTTTCACCCAGAAGTACAACACTCAGAAGAGGGTTACTTGATGCTTCGTAACTTTGCAAGAAATATTTGTGGAGTTACTGAAAAATGGAAGATGGAGCATTTCTTAAAAGAGAAAATTAAGATGATTCGTGAGAAAGTTGGTACTGGTAAGGTTCTTTGTGGTCTTAGTGGTGGGGTTGATAGCTCTGTAGTTGCGGCTATGCTTTATGAAGCTATAGGTGATCAGCTTATTCCTGTTTTTGTTGACAATGGTCTACTTCGTAAAGGTGAACGCGAGCAAGTTCAAGAAGTTTTTAAGATTAACCTTAAGGCACCACTTGTAACTGTTGATGCAGTAGATAACTTTCTTGGTAAACTTGAGGGCATCTCAGACCCTGAACAAAAGCGTAAAATCATAGGTCATACTTTCATCGAAGAGTTTGAAAAAGAGGCTAAAAAGCACGACGGTATTAAGTTTTTAGCTCAAGGTACACTTTATCCTGATGTTATTGAATCAATCAGTGTAAATGGTCCATCAGAAGTAATTAAATCGCACCATAATGTTGGCGGTTTACCTGATTGGATGGATTTTGAGTTAATAGAACCACTACGTGAACTTTTTAAAGATGAGGTTCGTAAAATTGGGTTAGAGTTAGGACTTCCATCAGATATGATTAACCGTCATCCATTTCCTGGACCTGGTTTAGCAATTAGAATTATGGGAGATGTGAATGTTCCTGATTTAGATATGCTTCGCGAAGCAGATGTTATTTTACTCGATGAGCTCAAAGCGAGTGGTTATTATGCAAAAACTTGGCAAGCATTTACAGTACTTTTAAATGTAAAAAGTGTTGGTGTTATGGGCGATAACCGTACTTATGACAACACTGTTTGTGTACGAGTTGTTGAAGCAGTTGATGGAATGACTGCAACTTTTGCACACTTACCTCATGACTTACTTGAGAGAATATCTCGTCGTATCATTAACGAAGTAGATGGAATTAATAGGGTTGTTTATGACATCTCTTCTAAACCACCTGCAACTATCGAGTGGGAGTAGAGATTTTTTCTCTTCTCTTATGAAACCGTATCTCTTTTCTACCTCTTCACACCCCGACACTATTGGTGTAAATCCTTTAGATATTTCTTTTTTTAAACCAAGTATCGACTTCTCAAAATATGACTATATTATTTTGACTTCCAAACAAGCTGTTAAGGCTTTACTTCAATATGATTATGATGATTATAAAGATAAAAAAGCACTCTGTATTTCTAATGCTACGGCTCAAAGTTTTAAACAAATTAATGGAAATGTTTTAGAAGTTGGAGCTGGCTATGGAGATAATCTATCTGAGATAATTATTAAGTACCCTAAGCGTACAAAATGGCTCTATTTAAGAGCAAAGACAGTGGCTTCGAATTTTGCAGAGATATTAAGAAGAGACAGATATGACTTAGATGAAGCTATACTATATGAGAGTAGCTGTTCTGAAAATATTAAGAGTGTAAAATTTTCAAAAAATGCTATTTTAATATTTACATCGCCCTCAAGTGTGAAATGTTTTTTAAAGTATCATGAGTTTAAAGAAAATCATAAAGTGATTGTCATTGGAAAAACAACAGCTAAGGCTCTTCCTTCTCAAGTTGACTATCTCATTACCAATGAAACAAGTATCGATAGCTGTTTAGCAATAAGTAATTCATTAATATTCAAATAATAAAATAGATATAAAACTAAATCAAGTAAAATCTTTGTATAATTGTATGTAGACAATCTGAGTGGTTCGACTAATCGCACCAATGAGGGTTCTACATGTACAATTAGTGAACAAGTAGAGCTTTTGTGAGTCAGTGTCTTCGTTTGAGTTATGGTAACATATGCGAGAAGATGCCGCCGTTAGAGAGCTCTCTCTTCACCCAAATTCGGCTTTTAGAACCAAGCCAAATGCGAAACGGCCATTCGGGTTTTCTACAACAGAAGTATTTAGTAAAAAGGCATCAATCTTTTTACTAAATACTTTTTTTAATTTATACGGAGCAATATATGAAGATTTTGATTTTAGGTAGTGGTGGACGTGAGTACTCAATAGGGCGTGCAATTAAAAATGAGCAACAACAGCATGAACTTTTTTTCCAACCGGGAAATGGTGCTACTGAGAACTTAGGTACTAATATCAATATTAAAGACTACAATGATTTAGCTGCGTTTGCGAAAGAAAATAAGATTGAACTTACAATTGTTGGTCCTGAAGCACCTTTAGTGGATGGTATTGTTGATATTTTCAAAGCTGAGGGTCTTACAATATTTGGTCCAAGTAAAGAAGCTGCACAACTTGAAGGCTCAAAAGTTTATATGAAAAACTTTTTAGCAAAATATAATATTCCTACGGCTGCTTATATTGAGTCTGATAGTATTGAGGAGCTTTATAAGTTTACAGATACTTTAAAAACTCCAATAGTTGTAAAAGCAGATGGGCTTTGTGGCGGTAAAGGTGTTATTATCGCTACTAGTCATGATGAAGCAAAAAAAGCGATAGGTGAGATGCTCAGCGGAAAAAGCTTTGGTGATGCTGGTAAAAAAGTAATCGTCGAAGAGTTTCTTGATGGGTTTGAGTTAAGTATGTTCGCTATTTGTGATGGTGATGATTACATTTTACTTCAAGCAGCGCAAGATCATAAACGTATTGGCGATGGAGATACGGGTCCAAATACGGGTGGTATGGGTGCTTATGCTCCTACGCCTTTAGTAGACGAAGAACTGTATCAAAAAGTAAGAGAGCGAGTTATAGTTCCAACACTTGATGGAATGAAAGCGGAAGGTGCTCCTTTTGAAGGTGTTCTTTTTATCGGCATTATGGTCGTAAATGGTGAACCAATTACACTAGAGTTTAATGTGCGTTTTGGAGATCCAGAGTGTGAGATACTTATGCCTCTCATGACATCTTCAGTGTCAGAGATGTTTCATAAAGCTGCTACAAATCGTTTAAAAGAGATAAAAGTAGAATTTTCTGAGCAGTTTGCAGTAGGTGTAGTTATGGCATCTGCAAATTATCCTTACTCTAGCTCACTTCCAGCTGAAATAGTTGAAGACACTGTGCTTCATGAGGAGATACAAAAGTATACACATATATCTTATGCTGGTGTGATGAAAGAAGATGGTACTCTTTATGCAAGTGGTGGTCGCGTTTTAGTTTGTGTTGGGCTTGGCAATACTATACAAGAGGCAAGAGATAGAGCATACCTTAGATGTGGACAAGTGCATTTTGTTGGTAAAAAAATTCGTACAGATATCGCTTATCAAGCTCTATAGGATAGAAAATAGTGAATGAAGAACTAGAAACTCGTCTGCATCATGAAGGGATTACATTAGCACTCAATAGAAAAAGAGCAGTAGCATTTTTTATAGATGAAATGCTACTTTCATTTTTACTTATAATCGCTCTTTGGGATTCTTTTGTTCAAGCAGGATCTACACAAGAGATAATTATTCTCACAAATAGTTTTGTTTTAGAGTTCATGATGATGAAAATTATTTATCAAGCTTTTTTTGTAATGCAGTATGGTGCTACAGTTGGGAAACTTGTTATGAAAATAAGAGTAATTGAGATAAAAACACTCAGTAATCCAAATGTTTTAGTGGCATTAAATCGAGCAATTATTAGAGTGATAAGTGAGATGCTTCTATATCTTGGGTTTTTATGGGGTGTTTTAAATCCTGCAAGACAGACTTGGCACGACCTGAGCTCTAAGACATTAGTAGTTAATGCTTAAACTTTTATTCCTTTTTTTATCTTTACTTGTGAGTATTTATGCAAGTGATAAGGTAGAAATTTTTGCTTCAAAAATGAGCTCCGATGGAGATATTGTTAAAGCATCTAGAGGAGTAACCGTTGTGTACAAAAAGTACTTTATAACAGCGGATAGTGCAGTTTATGATAGAAATAGCAGCGAGTTAGAACTTTTTGATAACATACGTGTAAATCAGGGTAAAGCATATAAAATCCTTGGAAAATATGCTAAATTAAACATCGCTCAAAAAGAAAAATTCTTTAAACCTTTTTATATGTCAGATAGAGAGACTCGCGTTTGGATGAGTGCAAATGATGCGAAGAGTACAGAGAATCTTATGGACATAAATGATGGAACATTGAGTGGTTGTGATCCCATTGATCCTATCTGGAAAATAGAATTTTCTTCATCTGATTATAATTCAGATTCAAAATGGATGAACCTATATAATGCTAGACTCTATATTGATGATATGCCTATTTTTTATATGCCATACTTCGGCTTTTCATTAGATACAACAAGAAGATCAGGTCTTTTAATGCCTTCATTTGGGTATTCATCTAATGAGGGGACATATTATGAGCAACCAATATATATTGCTATTAACAATTGGTGGGACTTAGAACTTAAACCGCAAGTAAGAACACAGCGTGGACAGGGTGTTTATCAAACTTTTAGGTTTGCAGACTCTCCGACTTCAAGAGGAAAGTTCTCTTCAGGGTACTTCAAAGAATCTGGAGATTACTATAAAGAAAATAATTTACAAAATGACTCACATTACGGGTTTAGTTTCAAGTATGATAACAATGACTTTGTAAACCAATGGTTGGGGACGAATTTTGAAGGTCAATCTGGTATATATGCTGACATAAGTAGTATGAATGATGTTGATTATATCAACCTCTCCTCAAACGATGTGAGAAATAATTCAACAGCAACGCAAGTACTCTCAAGAATTAATATGTTTTACAGTACTGATACAAATTACTTCGGTACCTATTTTAAATACTATCAAGATTTAACATTATCAAATAATGATGATACAATTCAAAAATTACCAACACTACAGTACCATTACTATCTTGATACAATTTTAGAAGATCATTTACTTTATAGTGTAGATATTAGATCGAACAATCTTACTCGTGCTATAAACAAAACAGCGATACAAACAGATATTAATATACCAGTGACACTCCAAACATCCCTATTTGATGAGTATATGAACATCTCTTATCGAGCAAATTTATATATGCAACATTCAAGTTTTGGTGGCTCTGAGCAAAATACAAGCCTAAGTAATGAATATAGTGATG
>DQSP01000035.1 GCA_015663215.1 Sulfurimonas sp. | reverse complement strand
TAGCTGGTGACTCCATAAGTGCCATAGATGCAACCATAAAACCGCCATATTCTACACCAACAGTACCAAGATAAGTGATACCGGTGATGAATGTAACAGCACTAATTGAACCAAATGTAGCAGCAATAGCTATGGCATTATAAACATCTATTTTTCTTCTTAATATAAAGAAACTATAAATAGGCACCATACTCGACATCAAAATAGCGATGAAAAGTGCTTTAAACATATAGGTATTAAACCCACTTTGAGATAACTCATACCCACCATGAAGCCCAATAGCTATGAGCAGATACAGAGAAAATAGTTTTGGCAAAGGCTGAGGTATAGTAAGTTCAGACTTTACAAATACTGCTATCATTCCTAAGAAAAAGAACAGTACCGGTGGGTTTAACATGTTTTGTAAAATTAGATCTATATTCATTTTATGGCTCCTTTATCTTTTTGAGCGTGTTCTCGTTTTAGAGACTCTTTTTTTATTTGCTTTGTACTTATACTCTTGTAGGTTATGAGTGATCTTGTCGGAGAGTTGATGTATCTCTCGTATTGTACACTCATCTCCATTTTGAAAATATTCTCTATTTTCTTCAAACTTACTCATAAGTTCTAAAAAGTCTATTTCATTTAAAAATGGATACAAATGAGTAGAGTGCTCACCCCCGCCAATCCAGTTTTCAAGTATACAAATGACTAAAAACTCAGGCAAGTAAGCAGGTTTATCTTGATAATGGGTTTGTGTTACTTTTGCCATAGCATCATAGTAGTTGATTAGAGCCTCTTCACTCTTAGCAATTTTGTTAAAAAGAGGATTAGTGCTTGCCAACTGGACTAGATCAATAAAATAATCTACATTCACAACACTATCTTGAAGTTTTTCTAACAAACTTCTAAGTGTGTTGTATACATAGTCTGTATCTGCATTTGAACCTACTGTCGCTTTGTAATTTGCTTCATCTACTTTAGCAAAGTACCTCTCTAAAGCTGTTCTACAAAAGACAAGTAGTGCTTCTGTTTTTACATCTCTAAGCATTGTAGGTCTTACTCTATCACGGCAGTTGTTACTTATAAAATCATTTTTTGGAATAATACTCATTTGAACTCCTTTAGCTTATAGTTTTAATAAAGTGTAAAATCATTTTTTAAAGAGACTAAGTTGTTCTCTTTGATGATTTTTAACATATCTGCTAACTTTGCAGACTTTGCTTCTTCATCGGCGATATGACTCTTTGCTTCCATCTTAAAATGCTTCATATTTGAGTCTAAATAACCCGTGTTAAACTTTCCGGCTTTAAAGTCTGCATCTCTTACTATCTCTCTATGAAGAGGGATGTTTGTTTTGAAACCTTCAATTAGATACTCATCAAGGGCACGTTTTGCTTTCGCAACAGCACCTTCCCATGTCAAGGCAGAAACTATAAGTTTTCCAAGCATAGAGTCATAGCAAGTTGGAAGCTCATATCCAGCGTAAAGACTAGTATCAAGTCTTACTCCTGGCCCACCTGGTGTTAAGTACTTCTTTACAGTTCCAGCAGTTGGCATAAACTTATTTTGTGGGTCTTCTGAGTTTATACGAAACTCTATTGCATATCCTCTAAAGTTAATCTCTTCTTGTTTATAAAGTAGTTTATCTCCACCTGCTATCTCTATCATTCTTTGGATGATGTCAACTCCGGTTACTATTTCACTTACTGGGTGCTCAACTTGAACACGTGTGTTCATCTCTATGAAGTAGATATTGTCCTCAACATCTAGTAAAAACTCTACAGTACCAACGCTCTCATAACCTAAATCTTTCATCGCGTTTACAGAGATATCTGCTAATTTTTGTCTTGTAGCATCATTTAAAAGAGGTGAGGGTGTTATCTCTATCACTTTTTGGTGACGGCGTTGAATAGAACAATCTCTCTCTCCTAAATGTACTACATTTCCATAAGCATCTGCAACAACTTGAATCTCTATGTGTCGAGGATTTTCAACATACTTTTCTATAAATACTTCATCTCTTGCAAAGTATTTCATTGACTCATTTGTAGCAGAATCAAACATATCTGAAAAGTCTTCTGCATGATAAACGATTCTCATACCTCTTCCACCACCACCAAACGCAGCTTTTATGATGATAGGAAAACCAATCTCAGTAGCGATTTTCTCACCCTCAGCTTTATTAACAACAGGAGTGTCAGTACCTTCAAGAACGGGAACACCTATCTTCTTCATAGCAACTTTTGAGGCCATCTTATCACCGAAGAGTCCTATATGGTGTGGTTTTGGTCCTATAAATATAAGTCCATGATCTGCACAGGCTTGTGCAAATTCAGCACTCTCAGAGAGAAATCCATAGCCAGGATGAATTGCATCACAATCAGATTTTTTCGCTAAATCAATAATCTTGTGAAAGTTTAAATATGCTTCAACAGGGTTACCCATAATAGGGTAACACTCATCTGCTCTTGGAACCCATACACCGTTTACATCGGCTTCTGAAAATACAACAACACTTTTTATCTCTAACTCTTTGCAAGCTCTGATAATTCTCAGAGCTATCTCACCTCTGTTTGCGATTAAAACTTTTGATATTTTTTTCATAATGTACTCCATCTTTTTAGTTACGCAAATTTTAGTCTCTTTAAGAAAATAACTCTACACTTATTTTGTACTGAAAGTTATCTATTTTTGTCATAAAAGAATTCTTTTATTGCATTTAAATACTCATAAAGTGTTATTATCCTCTTTTTAGCTACAATACAGGTACTATGAAAAGAGAAACACTTAACAAGAAAACAAAGATATCAAATGATATACTCTTTTATATTTACACAAATATAGAGGTCGACATAAATATGGATGAGCTTGCAGAGAGTTTTAACATGAGTAAGTTTTATATGCATAGAGTATTTAAAGAGATTTTTGGACGTAATATTTATGAGAGTATAAAATCCATCCGTTTACAAAAAGCATCTTCTTTGCTTTTAACTAACAAGTATTCAACCATCACAGAAATAGCTTCTTCTTGTGGCTATAGTTCTCAAACTTCTTTTATCCGTGTGTTTAAAGAGCGTTTTTTGGTGACTCCTACTGCATGGAGAAAAGGCGGGTATAAAAAATACTCAAAAACTATACTAGAAGAGTCTAAAAAAGCAAAGTTGTCAAATGCTTGTTTTGATGGACTTGAAGCGACCATAGTCAAAATGCCACCCATAGAGACATACTATATAAGACACAATGGTTACAACGATGATGTAAAGCAGACTTGGCAAAAGATACAAACTTGGATGTACAGTAATGATATAAAAGAATATAAACACATAGCACTTTTTCATGACAACCCTGTTGTAACTCACTTGGATGAGTGCCAGTATGTAGCCTGTATTGAAGTAAAAGATGAGGTTTTAGCTAACCAGCGTTTACCAAAGTTTAATATCTCCGATGGCGTTTATGCTCGCTTTGACATTAGTGGGGTTGATGGGGATTTTTTGAAGTTTATGCACTGGTTATATAATGAGTGGCTTCCAAGTAGTGAGTATGAAACTACCACTAAACCACCTTATGTTATCTATACTAAGAACAAGTACTTATCTGATGATAATCATTTTGAACTTAGCTTTTATCTCTCTATAAAGTACTAATCTTTATTAGCAGCCATCATTTTAGGATGCTCTGCTACAACTTCTCGTACATCCTCATTTTCATCTTTTGCAAGAGTTTTAAGTATATCAAGAGAGAGTTTTGGGTTCTTCGCAACTGCTGCACGAACATTTTCATCTTCATCTTTTGAGAGAGAGTAAAGTAT
>DQSP01000092.1 GCA_015663215.1 Sulfurimonas sp. | reverse complement strand
TTAGATATAGCTAAAGAGGTTGTTAAAGTTGAAGTAGGAGAGAGTGCAAATGAGATTGCAAAAGTTCTCTCTGATGAGTTACTTAAAGATTTACAAAGTGCTTCAAAAGTGACACTCAAGGTAAATCCAAACAATCATGGTGCAGTATCAGAACATGTTGGTAAGCTAGAACATATAAGTGTAATAAGTGATAGTGCTGTAAGCGAAGGCGGAGTGATAGTCATTAGTGATGCAGGGAATATTGACTCACAAATTACTAAAAGGTTTGAGAGGGTAAGGCGAACAGCTTTAAGTGAATAAAACGAATGAATTTAAAAGATAAAAATACAAAAGAGTTAGAAGTAGTATGCCAAGATATTAGAAATGAAATTTTAAGAGTAGTAAGTAAAAATGGTGGTCACCTAAGCTCAACACTTGGGGCTACAGAACTTATAGTCGCTATGCATAAAGTGTTTGACATTAAAAAAGATCCCTTTATTTTTGATGTAAGTCATCAATCCTATGCCCATAAACTTTTAACAGATAGATGGGAAGAGTTTGATACACTGCGAGAGTTTAACGGTCTGTGTGGTTACACAAAACCGAGTGAAAATGATGCTGATTATTTTGTTGCAGGACATAGTTCCACTTCTATCTCATTGGGTGTAGGGGCAGCTAAGGCTATAGCACTTAAAGGTGAGACAGAGGAACGTATACCAGTTGTTATGATTGGTGATGGTTCTATGACTGCGGGTATGGTTTATGAAGCACTTAACGAGTTAGGTGATAGAAAATACCCAATGGTGATTATTTTAAATGATAACGAGATGAGTATCGCTAAACCTATTGGTGCAATAAGTAGAATGTTAAGCTCTGCAATGGCTTCACCTTTTTACCAGCGTTTTAAAAAAACAACAGAGAGTTTTGTCGATAACTTTGGCGAGGGTGCTCACTACATAGCTAAACGCATGGAAGAGTCGCTTAAACTCATCACTCCGGGACTTATGTTTGAAGAGATGGGTATAAATTACATCGGTCCTGTTGATGGACATAACATAGAACAACTCATAGATATTCTGCAAACTGCTAAAAAAATGGGACAACCTGTTATAGTTCATGCCCAAACCACTAAAGGTAAAGGCTACTCTATAGCTGAGGGTAAAGAAGAAAAATGGCATGGAGTAGGTCCCTTTGACTTAGAGAGTGGTTCTAGTGCTAAAAAAAGTGGTGCTAAAAGTGCTACTCAAATTTACACAGAAGCATTGCTTCATCTTTGTGAGACAAATGACAAAATAGTTGGTGCTACGGCTGCTATGCCAACAGGAACGGGATTAAGTCCACTACTAGAAAAATATCCAAATAGGTTTTGGGATGTAGCAATAGCAGAGCAACATGCTGTAACTTCTATGAGTGCCTTAGCAAAAGAGGGTTTTAAACCTTTTTGTACTATCTACTCTACTTTTTTACAACGTGGTTTTGATCAAGTTATACACGATACATGTTTGATGGACTTACCTGTTGTTTTTGCACTTGACCGTGCGGGTATAGTTGGAGAAGATGGAGAGACACATCAAGGTGCTTTTGATATTAGTTTTTTAAGAGCCATACCAAATATGACACTCTTTGCACCTCGAGATGAAAAGAGTTTTCATCAAGCGATGGCTTTTGCCGCCGAGTATGAGCACCCATGTTCTCTTCGTTACCCTCGTGGTTCATTTAAAGAGACGACTCTACCTGAATCTATGCCTTTTGAGTTAGCAAAGTCACAACTACTTGAATCAAATGAAGGTGATATACTACTCATTGGTTATGGTCAAGGTGTAGGACGTGCATATGAAACAGCCCAACTACTGGGTGAAAAAGTAAGTATTTTAGACCTGCGTTTTGTGAAACCTCTTGATGAAGATATGCTCCGTGAGATGGCGAAAAAACATAAAAAATGGTTTGTATTTTCTGATAGTGCTAAAATGGGTGGTGTTGGTTCGGCTATTTTAGAGTTTTTAGCAAAAGAGAAGATTTTAGATGTGCAACTTACAAGTTTTGAGTATGAAGACAACTTTATCACTCATGGAAACACTTTGCTCATAGAAGAGTCACTTGGAATCCTTCCAAAGCAACTTGCCTTAAAGATACAAAACAAAACATAGTAATCTACTATGTTTACTTGACTTTGAAACACTAACTTACTATTATTACAAAAATTTAAATAATAAAGGTTAGTTGTGAATAACAAATCCTGTCCTATCTCTCTTATATCTATTGACTCAAATGTAGCGAGAATTAATGCATTTTATACGGGAGTGCTTGTTGTGATTTTCTTATTTACACTTCAAACTCCGATTGTATACTTTTTAGTTCTTGATTTTTTTCTAAAAGTTGCTCAAAAAAAAGAGTACAGTTTACTTTTTATACTTGCACTAAGAACAAAAAAAATTTTAAACTTAAAATCTGTAAAAGTTGATGCAGCTCCAAAAAGGTTAGCAGCTTTTTTTGGACTTCTATTTTCTATACTCATAGCAATGACAGCACTTCTTAATCTTATTACTATAATGTATATTTTAGCTGTAGTCCTTTTGGCATGTATATTTTTAGAAGTTGCTTTTAATTACTGCTTGGGCTGTGAAATATATTATCTTTACAAGAGATTTCTGAGCTAAAATGGTTGGTATTTCCACTAAAGGGACTTATGGGGTTGCAGCGATGCATGTACTCTCAAACTCTTCAAATGCAAAACTCATGCAGATAAAAGAGATAGCAGCAATGACACAAATCTCTCACGGTTACTTAGAACAAATTCTTTCAACACTTAAAAAACACTCTCTTGTTACCAGCATCCGTGGTGTAAATGGCGGTTACAAGTTGTCTCGAGATGCAAAAGAGATTGTAGTCTTAGAGATTATTGAGGCACTTGAAGGAAAGCTATTTACTCCAAGTGAAAATGTAGGAGCAAGTGTAGTTTTAGATACTTTTTGGACTGATATGCAAGAACAGACACGAAAAGTATTTAATGTAAAACTCTCAGACTTGGACAAGTCATATCAAACTTTCTTTTATGAGATTTAACGATCGAAGATAGCCGACAAGTCGTCGATAGATTGCTTATTGGCTCGTATGTTCTTTTTTTAGAATATTTTACCCTATACTTATTTTGAGTTTTCGTTAGAAGTAATATATCGGTTATTGGCTTAAGCGGCATAGTCTAGCTTGTAGAGTAGTCAGATAATTACACTTTAAATTTGAGTGGCGAGTGGATCGGTTTTTATTATTTCACTATTGCAATGGTGAAAAAAAGCTAGATCGGATTGAATCACGAGGCAAAGTTATGTGTAGTATTATTGCTTAAAATTCACATAGGAGTTAACTCCTATGCTAACGAACTCTCTTAAAATATTAGGAGGTTCACAGTGTCATATTGTATCGGAATTGATGTGTCAAAAGCAACTATAAATATTCATATTTCAAAAAATAATCAAGATTTGGTTTTAGAAAATAACCTTAAAAGTTTTAAATCTCTTTTTGCAAAGTTGAAGAAAATATATAAAAAAGAAATTGAAGATGTTATTTTTATTTTTGAACCAACAGGTAGTTATTCTGAAGCACTAAGAAAGTATTGTTCAGAAAAACAAATCAAATGTTTTATCATAAATCCTAAGCAGTTTAGTAATTATGCTAAAGCATTAGGTGAAGAAGTAAAGAACGATGTTAATGATGCGAGAGTTCTTTCTAAAGCTCTTCATTTAGCAAAAGAGAATCAAGTTAATGTTCCCGTGTTTAATGAGGATGTTGAGCATATTAAAGAACTTATGAGCTTCTACAAGTTTACTAAGAAACAGACAACACAACAGAAGAATCATCTTGAATCATTAACTAGTAAAGATGGAGATAAGTTCTCTATAAAGGAACTTAAAAAGTCAATTAAAGCGTCACAAGAAAAAGAACTTAGAATTATTGAACAAATTCAAACTTTAATTGATTCAACTGATGAATATCGCAATGCCTATGAAAATATCACATCGATTAAAGGTGTTGGTCAAATTGCAGGAATTGTACTTTTACATCTCTTTTTAAAGTACCCAGAGGCGAACCAAAGACAGATAACATCACTTACTGGATTAAACCCAATTTATAGACAATCTGGTAGTTCTATACAATCAGGTTACAAAATAGCAAAGAGTGGAGCAAGTCTTTATCGTAGTGTATTATTTATGTCTGTTCTTGCAGCTGTTCAACATGATAAAAACTTTAAAGCCTTTTATGAAAGATTGAAATCCAATGGTAAGCATACAACATCTGCTCAAATTGCAGTTATGCGTAAAATAATATTAACTGCTCATTCTCTGTATAAAAATAATAGTAAATATGATGAGAATTTCAACTCGAAAAAAGCATCTAAAATGCAGTAAAATCTCAAAAAATGTTACTATTGGTATCATTGTTAATAAAATTTAAACGTGGCGACTACTCTGTTTTGTT
>DQSP01000206.1 GCA_015663215.1 Sulfurimonas sp. | reverse complement strand
TTGCATTCCCAGTCACTCGTGTTGCTACTTTTTGTCCCATCTGTCCAAGGGATTTGTCAGTTATAATGATATCGTAGCACAAAGTTATAGTGAATTTAAAGAAAAATCTGATGCTGAGAATGCTTACGATATCATTATAACTGACACATACCTTGGACAGATGGGACAAAAAGTAGCAACACGAGTGACTGGGAATGCAATCATCTATACTGTATCTTCTTTTTTAGATGCAGAGATAGGAAACACTTTTAACATTGCCTATCACAACAACTCCCTTAATGTAGGTTTTCGTCTTTTCATCTTTGATGCCTATAAAGTGATAAGTATGAATGTCCATGCACTAAACTTTTTTTCCAAACTCTCTTCTTCTGGTGCTGAGTACAACGCTACCATCTGTTTTGTTGGAATGAATTTCGATAAAACCCCTAAAGAGTTTAAAGAGACATTAGAAGATTCTGGGATTATGTTTTTTAATCAGATGGATGACATCTTACAAGATAAAGATATGCTTGAAGAGTTGGGGGCAAGTAGTGCCGCAAATGTTAAGGACAAACGTGCAATAAATAAAACAACAGTAACAGAACTACCAAATTTCATAGATGCAACTGTTGGTACGATAGAGATGATGACAAACTCTAAAGCTATCAAAGAGTCTGCAAATATAAACACCATAGATATAAGTCCTAAAGAGGGGAAAATTGCTAGTTCTATCGGTTTTTATGGCGATATGGATGGCATGGTAATATTAGTTTTTCCTACTGAGATTGCTAAAAAAGCTTGCGAACTTCTTATTGGAGAGGAGACTGATGATTCTGAACTTGTTTTAGATACACTAGCAGAGCTTGTAAACATAGTAGGGGGAAAAGTAAAAACTCTTTTAGCTGATGAGCATATAAGTGTTGACATAACTTTACCTCGCACCTATCCTAATATAGATTCTTTACTTGAAATAGTTCAAGATAAAAAAGGGGTTCAAGTTGATTTATCCTTTAATAATGATAAGTTTATCTTCTTCTTAACAAGATAAAAAGCTACTTTTATCTATAATTTCACTAATATAACTAAAGGAACTTGATATGAAAGTAGCCCCAAGTATTCTCTCTGCTGACTTTGGAAACTTACAACGCGATGTAGAAGAGATATGTAATGCAGGCTGTGACTTTGTTCATGTAGATGTAATGGATGGGCACTTTGTACCAAACCTTACCATAGGGCCTGTAGTAGTCTCTGCTGTAGCTGCTTGTGCTACAAAACCCCTTGATATTCACCTTATGGTTGAGAACAATACTTTTTTTGTGGAACTTTTTGCACCATTAAAACCTGAGTATATCTCTTTTCATATAGAAGAAGAGAAACATCCTCATCGTCTTATCCAAAAGATACGAAGCCTTGGCATTAAACCAGCTATCGTTTTAAACCCTCACACTCCACCAGAAGCAATAGAGTTTTTACTTCAAGACTTAGATATGGTACTGCTTATGAGTGTAAACCCTGGTTTTGGTGGACAAAGTTTTATAGACTCAGTCATAGAAAAAGCATCGCGTTTAAATGTAATGAGAAATAAAATCAATCCCAACTGCCTTATAGAAGTAGATGGTGGTGTTAATGATAAAAACATTAAGCTACTCAAAGATGCAGGTGTAGATGTAGTAGTTGCAGGGTCTTATGTTTTTAAAAATGCAGATCGTAAAAAAGCTATTGAGAGCTTACAAATATAATGCGAATTAAAATATGTGGTATAACATCTTACAGGGATGCTATGACTGCAATCGAAGCCGGAGCAAATGCTCTAGGTTTTGTATTTTATGAAAAATCACCACGATATATCTCTCCCTTAAATGCTCAAAAAATCATCTCTAAACTCCCTCCTTTTGTAGAAAAAGTAGCCCTTTTTGTAAATGAATCTGCTCAAACTATCAACATTCAATGCAAAGAGAGTGGTGCTACACTTGCACAACTTCATTTTACTCCCACAGATGAGCTACTTGATGCTCTTGAAGTCCCTTTTCTCAAAGTATCGCGAGCAAAAAATGCTCAAGATATTTTAGAGTACAAAGATGAGTATAGAATAGTAGATGCATACTGTGAAGCTTATGGTGGTGCAGGTAAACGTATAAATATAGAATGGTTTGAAGGTATAGACTGCTCAAAAATCATCTTAGCAGGTGGACTTGATAGCTCTAATGTAACTAGCCTCAAAAAATATGGCTTTTACAGTTTTGATGTGAGTTCTGGTGTTGAGATAAGTCATGGTAAAAAAGATCCTCAAAAGATACAAGATTTTATAAATAATGCTCAATAAATCATTTCCACTTGATGCAAAAAGTATCTCGCGTTTAGCAACTCGTGGCCTTCCTTTAGAAGTTTTAAAAGCTCAAATAGATGAGAGTATAGATATGTTTATAGAGATATCAAAGGCTCAAGGAATCAATATCATTAAAAGACAGGGTTATTTTTATTTCGATACTAAGTATATAAAAATGCAAGATGCCGAGTTTTGTATAGTAGATATTGAAACAAATGGCTCTAAAATAGACAAGCATCAGATTATAGAGCTTGCAGCTGTAAAAGTAAAAAATGGTGTCATAACTGATAGGTTTGATAAGCTTGTATTTGTTAAAGAGATAAATCCTGTCATAAGTGAACTTACAGGCATAAAAGTAGAAGACACTCTTGATGCACCAGACTTAAAAACTGTGCTTATGGAGTTTAAACTTTTTTTAGGGGATGCTATTTTTGTTGCACATGATGTTAAGTTTGACTACAACTTTATCTCTGCGAGTATGCAAAAAGTAGGATTAGAGTCTCTGCTTAATCGTCCACTTTGCTCTCTCGCTCTTGCTGAGAGATGTATAGTTTCGTTTAGATATGGACTATCGTACTTAAACGATATGTTCGCACTTAATCCAAATCCATCACACCATCGTGCTATGAGTGATGTCATGACAACATATGGTCTTTTTATCTTATCTTTGAAAAATTGTAATGAGAGTTTAAATAATGTAGAAGATTTGATAAAGTTTTCAAAGTCAGCTCCAAGGTTAAAGCGACCAAAATTTGATCCTCTGGCTATTCTTTAAAAGCACCTGGAGCTGTTAGTTTTTTATAACGTGCATCCATTCTTTCATCTTTACTCATAGCTCTTAAATCTTTGACTTGTGCTAAAAAGTATTCTGAGATAGCATTTGCTGCTTTTTCTTTTTCACGGTGCGCACCAATGAGTGGCTCATTGATAATATCATCAATCAAACCTAACTCTTTTAAGTCACCTGATGTAATTTTCATAGCATTTGTTGCAGCTTCACTCTTTTTAGGGTCATTCCAAAGAATAGCCGAACAACCTTCAGGAGATATAACTGAAAAAACAGAGTAGCGCATCATAGCAAATCTATCTGCAACACCGATAGCGAGTGCTCCACCAGAGCCACCTTCACCGATAACGATAGACACTGTTGGGGTGTCTATTTCTGCTAGTTCTATCAGGTTTCTAGCAATCGCTTCTGATTGATTTCTTTCTTCTGCACCGAGTCCTGGATATGCACCCGGAGTATCTACTAACATAAGAATTGGCATTCCAAACTTCTCAGCCATTTTTGCAGCACGAAGAGCTTTTCTATATCCTTCTGGATGAGGCATACCGAAGTTACGTTTTAACTTATTTTTCGTACCACGACCTTTTTGCTCACCAATAACCATGACTTTTTCATCGCCAATATAACCCATATAGCAGATAATAGCCGCATCATCACGGAAGTGTCTATCTCCATGAATCTCATATTTATCTTTCATAATTATATTTATATAGTCAAGTGCATAAGGACGATCAATATGACGTGCTAGTTGTAGTTTTTGAAAATCACTCAAGTTTGAGAAAGTCTTTTCAACTTCTTTATTTAATCGTACTGTCTGTTCATCTACCGCTGTATAATCATGACGAACTTGTGCAGAGATAATATCTTCTTGAATAAATTTAATTTTATGTTCAAAGTCTAAGTATGTCGCCAAATTAAATCCTTCTTTTAGATTTTTTTGAAGATGAGAACACCATTGGTGCCACCAAAACCAAACGAGTTACTCATAGTTATATTTACTTCAGTTGCTCTTGCGCCTTCGGTAATATAATCAAGGTCACAATTCTCATCTTTTGTAGTATTATTGATAGTTGGAGGTAAAATACCATCACGCATAGCCATTAAACATACTACTGCTTCTATTCCACCTGCAGCACCAAGACAGTGTCCTATTTGCCCTTTGATAGAAGACATTGGAGGTGTAGCATCACCGAGAAGTTCTTTAACTGCTGCTGTTTCATTTTTATCGTTAATAGGTGTAGAAGTTCCATGTGCATTTACATAGTCTATCTTAGGCTCACCTGCCATTTTGAAAGCGGCTTTCATTGCACGAGCTGGACCATCAAGAGATGGAGTTGTGATATGGTTTGCATCACCAGACTCACCAAAACCTATAATTTCACCATAAATACGAGCACCACGGGCTACTGCTGATTCGTACTCTTCAAGTACTAAAGAAGCTGCACCCTCACCCATAACAAAACCATCACGGTTTGCATCAAAAGGGCGAGAAGCTGTTTTTGGGTTTTCGTTGTTAGTTGAGAGTGCTTTCATAGCGGCAAAACCACCAATTCCTGCACCAGTTATAGCAGACTCGGCAGCTACAACTAACATTTTTTCAGCACCATTACACATAATAGTTTTACAAGCTTCACTAATCGCATGAGTTCCTGCTGCACAAGCTGTAACAGAAGAGAGGTTTGGACCTTTTGTTCCATGCTCTATTGAAACAAAACCACCAAGCATATTTACTAAAGCACCCGGGATAAAAAATGGAGAGATACGACGAGGACCACGAGTACTTAAAATTATAGAGTTCTTTTCAATAGAAGGGAGTCCGCCAATACCAGAACCAGCACTAATACCAAATCTTTCGTAATCAGTATCTTCTGGAAGGTTTGCGTCAAGCATTGCTTCTTGTGCTGCTTTAAGTCCAAGATGGATAAATCTATCTGCTTTTTTTACCTCTTTTGGAGCCATGACAGTCGCAGGATCAAAATCTTTTACTTCCCCAGCTATTTTAACAGAATAGTTTTCTGGATCAAAAATAGTGATAGTATCAATTCCACATTCGCCATCACAGATAGCTTTAAAAGAACTCTCTTTATCATTTCCAACAGAATTTATCATTCCTAAACCAGTTACTACTACTCTTCTCATATATACTCTCCACATAAATAATAAAATACGTTTAAAAACCCATGCTCTCTAAAGTATGCATTTTTAAAAGTATTTAGTCTAAACCAAGCAAAATGCTTAGTTTAGGTAAGTTTTAGACTACTTGCTTTCTACGTAAGCAACTACATCAGCAACAGTTTGAATCTTTTCAGCTTCATCATCTGGAATTTCGATATCGAATTTTTCTTCAAGAGCCATAACTAATTCTACTACATCTAAGCTATCAGCACCTAAATCTTCTACAAACTTTGCATCTTCTTTTACTTCATTTGCGTCTACGCTCAGTTGTTCTACTACTACTTCTTTAATATCGTCGATAAGTGCCATTATAGCTCCTGTATTTTAATTTAATCGTGTAATTATAACAAATTTAACTTAAACAATTACACTAAATGGCAAAATTATGCCATATTCATTCCACCATTTACTTTGAGTGTTTCACCTGTTATATAACTTGCATGATCAGAGAGTAAAAATGCTGTTGCCTCAGCCACTTCTTTAGCTTGACCCATTCTATTCATAGGAATCTTTGCATTTATCGCATCTTTTATCTCATCACTCAGTACTTCAGTCATCTCCGTAAAGATAAAACCAGGGGTTAAAGAGTTATATCTTATACCACTTGTTGCTGACTCCTGTGCAAAAGATTTAGTCATAGAAATCACACCACCTTTACTTGCTGTGTAGTTTGTCTGTCCTGCATTTCCAGTCTCTGCAACTATTGAAGCAATATTTACAACAGCACCAAATTTTTTCTTTCTTGCCGCTTTAAAAAACTCACGACTTCCTATAAAAGTAGCTGTTAAGTTTGCATTTATCACCGACATAAAATCTTCTGTTTTCATGCGAAGTGCTAATTTATCATTTGTAATACCTGCATTATTTACAAGATAAGACAACTCTCCATCACTACTCACTATAGTTTTTATAGCATCAACATAAGCCGCTTCATCACTTACATCAAAACCAATGACAGCAGCCTTTCCTCCAGCAGCTTCAATAGCCTCTTTCACACTGTCAGCTTCAGCAGCACCACTTCTATAGTTTATCCATACTTTAAGACCAAATCCTGCTAAAGTTTTTGCTATCTCCGCACCAATTCCACGGCTTGCCCCTGTTACTAAAACATTTTTTCCACTAAATTTCATTCAAAAGTTCCTTTATTAAAATTTTATTTATATTAAACTGTGATCCATTTCACTTGGTATCTCTAAACCCATAAGTTTTAAAACTGTCGGTGCGATATTATTTAAAGCCCCTGTTTCTACTTTAGTCACACCCTCAGCTTCGACAAAACACCAAACCTTACCAACTGTATGATTTGTTAAAGTATTTCCCTCATCATCTTTCATCTCTTCACAGTTTCCATGATCAGAGGTGATAACAAGAGCATAGTCAAGCTCTTTAGCTTTTGCAACTATCTTTCCTAGCTGTGTATCTACTGCATTTACTGCTTCTTTAGCAGCTTCAAAGTCACCAGTATGCCCTACCATATCGCCATTTGCAAAGTTTACAACTATGAAGTCATACTCACTCTCCATTGCATCTAAAACTGCATTTCCTACTGCACTACAACTCATTTCAGGTTGCATATCGTAAGTTTTTACATCAGGAGAAGGAATAAGCACTCGCGTTTCATTCTGATACGGCTCATCTATACCGCCATTTAAGAAAAAAGTAACATGCGCATACTTTTCTGTTTCAGCAGTATGAAGTTGCTTTAAACCTGCATTGGCTATGACCTCAGCAAGTGTATTTTTAGGTACATCTTTTCTAAAAAGTACTGGATATGGAAAGCTTTTATCGTACTCTGTGATCGTAGCGATGTTTAAGCTCATCTCTTCTCTACTAAACTCATGAAACTCTTTTGCTCCTAGTGCCGTAACCATTTCTCTCATTCTATCACTTCTAAAGTTTATAGTAAGAACACTATCACCCTCGAGCATACCTTCATAACCATCAAACGCGACTGGTTCAACAAATTCATCTGTTTCACCAAGAGAATACGAATGTCCTACATAAGCCTCAGGATTAAAACCTGTTTTTGGCTCTGCATTTACCATAGCATCATACCCGCGTTTAATTCTTTGCCAACGATTATCTCTATCCATAGAGTAAAAACGACCAGAAATTGTAGCGATACTTACATTTTCATTTAAATGTTCATGTACTTTTTTTAAATACTTTTGTGCAGAAGTAGGAGAGACATCACGACCATCAGTTATAAGGTGTAAAAAAACCTTCTTACCCGCTTTAGCTGCAATATCTGCTAAACCCATGAAATGATCGATGTGAGAATGTACACCACCATCACTCATAAGACCTATTAAATGAAGTCTATCAGAAGTGCCTAAAAGTTTTTGTAACTCTGCATTTGATTCTAAACTATTTTCACTCAATGCTAAAGAAATTTTAACCAAGTCTTGATACAAAACACGACCACTACCAATACTCATATGCCCTACTTCTGAGTTACCCATCTGACCCTCAGGAAGACCAACACTTAAACCAAATGTATCTATAAGTGAGTGCGGTGTCTCTTTAAAAAGTTTGTCGTATGTTGGTTTACTTGCATTATAAAATGCATTAAACTCTGTTTTATCAGAATAACCAATACCGTCAGTGATGACTAAAATTGCTCTTTTACTCAACTTTATTCCTATTAATGTGAATTTATTTTAGGATTATACTCGTATGTTAATTATATTTTCCTTGTACACTTCAATCAAGTATTTCACTGTCTTTCTCTTTTTTTAAGAAATAGTCAAAAATACTATTAAAATTCCGTT
>DQSP01000102.1 GCA_015663215.1 Sulfurimonas sp. | reverse complement strand
TTATTGAGAACTCTCGTGCTTTAGAAAATGATATTCGTCAAGTTGTTCGTAAACACATCTTTAGAAAGATGAAAAAATATCCTCTCATTGTTCCACATATGCTAGTTCACTAAGCTTTTTCTTCTTTGAAGCTACACATTATTTATGTGTAGCTTCAGTATTTCCCCCCCCCATTTTACTTTCTTTTAATTATATATGTATCATAATGTATTTATAGGACAAACACCATGAAGTATAAAAGTATAAAAATATTGTATGTAGAGAGTGAAACTGAGTCAAAAGACAGACTTGGTTCTTTTATATCTGATTTTTGTGGAGAACTATTTATTGTTGATTGTGTTGAAGATGCTTTAGAAGTATATAAAAAGCATAGTATTGACATAATCATTTCGGATTTTCTCTTACCCTCTATTAACACGATGGAGCAGTGTGTTATTTATATAATTAATGACACTAACAAAGAGCACCTTTTAGCAGTATTTACCCTTCAAGCAGATAGTTATATCTTAAAGCCAGTAGATTTGATAAGATTGAAATTTAATATCATTAAATGTATCAATTGTATAGAGTCCAAGCAAGCACTTGTCCAACTGAGAGATAATAGCGGTTTTTCTCGACCTAGTTCTGTTGCTGATATTACAGGTATCACAAGTGTAAAAGAGCGTTTACATCTTCTAGCAAAAGCGATGGAGCAGATGGATGAAATGGTACGCATTACAGACAAAGAGGGTTATATCGTATATGTCAATGAATCCTTATGTAGAGAGACTGGTTATACAAAAAAAGAGCTTATTGGTACACGAAATTCTATATTTAAAGCGGGAAAACACACACAAGACTTTTATAAAACTTTATGGGATAGCATCCTTTTAAAAGAACCTTTTAAGGCAATTTTCATTAACAAAAAGAAAAATGGAACATTATATTATGAGGATCAAGTTATTACTCAAATTTTAGATGATAATAATGAAATCAAGTACTTTATCTCAACAAGTAAAGATATATCACAAAGAGTAAAAGATGAAAAAAAATTAAAATCTCTTGCAACTATTGATACATTAACGGGGATTTGCAATAGATATAAAATTAATCAAGAAATAGAAGATGAGATAAAAAGAGCAAACCGCTATGGTGTTTCTTTTGCATTACTAATGTTTGACATTGACTATTTTAAAAAGATAAATGATACATATGGACATGATATAGGGGATGATGTATTAAAGGAGTTTTGTAGCATTATATCTAGCTCTATACGAAATACAGATAAGTTTGGACGATGGGGTGGGGAGGAATTTTTATTACTGTCTCCGCATACTACAGAAGCAGTAGTTTTAGCTGAAAAACTATGTTTGAAGATTCAAGAACATGTATTTAAAAAAGTTGGAAGAATTACTGTGAGTATAGGTATTTCTCTTTATCGAAAAGATGAGGATAAAGAAAAGCTACTTAAGCGAATTGATTTAGCACTTTATAAAGCTAAAGAAGAGGGAAGAAATCAAGTCGTATTATATTAAATACTCAAAAAATAGTATTTTTTCAGTTAATAATTGATACTCTATCGATATTAAAACTTTAGAGGTAACACTGTGTCAGAAAAAGAAAATATAGAGTTTGAGAATGCAGTAAAGTCGATGATGAATCATGTTGGAGAAGATCCTAGAAGAGAAGGTTTACTCGAGACACCTAAGAGGGTTAGAAAGGCTTATGAGTTTATCTATGGTGGATATAAAGAAGATCCTGCTGAGATACTCTCAAAAGCCCTTTTTACAAGTTCAAATGAAGAGATGGTACTTATGCGAGATATAGAGTTTTACTCTACTTGTGAACATCACCTTCTGCCTATTATTGGTCGTGTTCATGTAGCATATATTCCAGATGGTAAAGTTGTAGGACTTTCAAAAATCCCTCGTGTTGTAGATGTTTTTGCTCGACGTATGCAAATTCAAGAACAACTTACAGAACAGATTGCTGATGCGATAAATGATACGATAAAGCCAAAAGGTGTTGCTGTAGTTATTCAAGCACGTCATATGTGTATGGAGATGCGAGGTGTTGAGAAGATAAACTCAGCCACAACTACATCTGCACTTCGTGGACTTTTTAAACGGGATGAAAAGACTCGTGCGGAGTTCTTCTCCCTCATTAACTCCCCAACGGGAACTCGTTACTAAACGCCATGCCTTTTGCTTCACTCAAAGAGAAGATATCTTCGAAAAACTATTCAGTATCTTTTGGTGAAGTTCTCAAGATAAATGCGACAGTTATTACAGCTCGTGGGCTAAATGTCAGCATAAGTGATATGGTAAAAATTATCTCAAACGATACCAACCAAGAGTTAGTAGGAATGGTTACCGAGATAGATGGAAGTACTTTTTTTATAACACCTTTTTCTTTTGTAGAGGGATTTTCTTCTGGTGATAAAGTATTTTTAGATGCAACGGGTTTGAACATACCTGTGGGAGATTCTCTTCTAGGTAGAATAGTAGATCCTTTTATGCGTCCTATCGATGGTAAAGGTATCATAACAGATACTAAAATGAGTCCTATTATAAAAGCTCCTATAGCAGCTATGAAACGCGGTATGATAGATGAAGTGTTTAGTGTTGGAGTCAAAAGTATAGATGGACTGCTAACTTGTGGTAAAGGTCAGAAACTTGGTATTTTCGCAGGAAGTGGGGTAGGGAAGTCTACTCTGATGGGGATGATTGTCCGAGGTTCTGATGCACCGATCAAAGTAGTTGCACTTATTGGTGAGCGTGGTCGTGAGGTACCTGAGTTTATAGAGAAAAACCTCGGAGGGGATTTGACAAATACTGTCATAATTGTTGCTACCTCAGATGATAGTCCTCTAATGAGAAAGTATGGTGCATTTGCAGCTATGAGTGTGGCTGAGTTTTTTAAAGACAAGCAACTTGATGTTCTCTTTATCATGGATAGTGTTACTCGTTTCGCTATGGCACAGCGCGAAATTGGTCTAGCACTTGGTGAACCTCCTACTTCTAAAGGCTATCCACCATCTTCATTGACACTGTTACCACAACTAATGGAGAGAGCAGGAAAAGAAGAAGGCAAGGGAAGTATCACTGCTTTTTTTACAGTACTTATAGAGGGTGATGATATGAGTGACCCTATTGCTGATCAGTCGCGTTCAATTTTAGATGGACATATAGTGCTTTCACGTGAGATGACAGACTTTGGTATTTACCCTCCTGTTCACATCCTAAACTCTGCTTCTCGTGTTATGAACGACATCATATCAGAGGAACATTTTCGAGCAGTTTTAAAGTTTCGAAGACTCTACACACTTCTAAAAGAGAACGAAACACTTATAAGAATAGGGGCCTATACGAAAGGAAGTGATGAAGAACTTGATGAGGCTATAGATAAAAAAAGTGTGATGGAAAAGTTTATCTCTCAGGGTTCGATGTATAAAGAAGATTTTGAGACGAGTAGTGCAACACTCATAGAGTTAATGCAAGTTAGCCCTGAACAATAGAAGAGTCCAGCCAGCTATCTCTCTCTCTTCTCATATCTTGGTTTACCGTTAAGGCAAGTTTCCCGCCTGAAGCTTTTTCATAAGTTCTCATGATGAGTAGCATCTCGCTATCACTTCCAAATATATCTATATAAGAGTAGATGATGTTTTCTGCATTTTTAAATTTTCTTTTTGCTAAAAGTGCCTTGATTTTTGTGTGAAAACTTAAACGTAGTAAATCTCCTATCTTTTCAAGTCTACTCTTTACTCCTATAAGTTCTCCAAGAGTCTTTTTTATACTAGTAAAGTCACCCTTAAAAGCAAACTCTTCACACTTCGCTATAAGTTTAGCCCAGTGATCTTCTAGTAGTCTACTTAATTCTAAGGAATTTAGATTTGAAGAAGAGTCAATAATCTCATAACAAGCCTTAAAATCATTATCTTTGTAGCTAGCCTGTAGCTTTTTTACAAGTTTTGCATCTGCATACAACTCTTGTAGTTCTTCTTTGATACTGGGTATATGAAGGTGCATTTTTATAGTTTCAATAGCATCTTCGGGGGCACCTTCATTTATTTGATTTTGTATAGTAGTTAAAGCAGTCTGTGTTGATTTTTTGAGTGTAAGATATGTAGGTATTTGTGCAAATATTTCATTTTTTCTAATAAGTTTTTCTATTTTGATAAAGTTTTTCTCACCTACAGCTTTTAAAAAATCTATAAAGTCTTTATTTTGTTTGAGTATGAGCTGTATCATCGGTTTTTTTGAAAGAACCGTCACATAAACAGAGAGTATCTCTTTGGCTACATCTTCACGACCAAGAAGTATCTGTTTTTGTGCAAATGCAAATGTTTCTTTGAAAATCTCTTCCATCTTTTTATATTGTCTAGTATGTTGAAGAGCAGGGTGCTTATCTACTAAAGCATAAGCTAAAGAATATTTCTTCTCTAGGTACAAAGTGTTAAACCTAGGGTAAAACTCAAAAGCCTTAAAGATGGAGCTGATGTCATCTTTTTTGCTGGCGACATTATTAAACTTACACATTAAAAGACGTGCTTCTTTCGTGTTTGAATGTATTAGAGCATCTATGGCTTGTGTGTAAAGCTTATCATACATAACTTCTACACGTTTATGCTCTCGTGTCCCTTTAAGCATAGGGTCTATATCTATGAGCGAATAGGCCTTGTCTAAATCTCCACTCAATATATAAGCTTTAAGATGCTCGACAGTAGGAAGTTCAACTTTAAAAAACTCTTTTGAGTCAAGAACTACAAGTAAATTTTTCTCTTTCGTAAGTGTGATATTTAAAACATTATGTTGAAATCTAAGATATGTCGTGCTTATCACTTTAGCATTGTGTACATCAACTATGCAGAGCTGCTCAGAAGCTCCACTTACCATTATGTATTGAAGGTTTGGCATAACAAGGATACTATTTATTTTATTAAATGGAGTACTAATCTTTGCGAGTACCTTTTTTTGTTTTAGAGAGTGGATATGTATCATCCCATCGACACTTCCACTTATTAGTTTTTCTTTATTGAAAAAACATAAGGCATTTATACGAAAAGGGGAAGAGAGCATTGTGTACTTTGAAGCGAGCGAGTGAATTTTTAGTACAGTGATTTCTCCTGCATATCCAGTACATGCAATAAGGTCATCATAAAAGGCAAAAGCACTTACATAGTTATTAGTTAGTTTTGAGCCCTTTTTTTGTGCTTGTCCAAAAGAACATAAACGCGATAGCCCTGAACGCCCATCATGCCTGTACTGCATAACACGACCATCTTTTGTGCCTGTGATGAGATACTTTGAGTTTGGAGCAAACTCTATGAGTTCTATTGTACCTTCATATGTTTGAATTTTCTGTAGAAGTATTTTATTATCGGTATTGACAATATAAATAATATTGTCATTTGCAAACGCTAAAAGGTTTGAGTCTTTACTAAAGCAGACAGCGGTAGTACCTTGTCCAAGATGTTCAATAGAGAGGTTCTTAATAGCACTACAACTTTCATGAGAAAATATTTTAGCACCGTGAATGGCAGTGCTAAAGGCAATGGTGTCATTATCAAGAAGTGTAAAGGCGGTAATGTTTGAACGTGCCTTATAACACTCTTGTTTTCCCAGCATAAGATTCTAAAATCTTCCTGTAAGCATAAGGTGCTGATACATTGGTTTTAACATATACAAGTCAAATGCCCACCACATCCATCTTGGCTTTTCAAACGCTAGAGGTATTGTAGGAGCTGCACCCTTATAGTTAAACTCCGCCATAATAATTTTTCCGTATTGTGTTTTAAGAGGACAAACTGTATAGCCATCAAAAATTTCTTTAAGTTTATCACCTTTCATTTGAGAAATAAGATTAGCAGTTAAAATAGGACCATGATGGCGAGCAGAACCACCAGTTTTCCCCATCGGAATACCACAAACATCACCAATACCAAATATATTTTTATACTTTTTATGCTGAAGAGTATGTTTATCTACATCTAACCAATTTGAATCACCAAGAAGATCAGACTCCATAACAGAGTCAACAGGACTCATAGGAGGAACTATGTGAATAAAGTCATAATCAAGGACAACAGTGTCAGAATAACTTACAATTTCAGTAGTGTCAAAATCTTCATCATACTCCTCTTTGTCGTAAGCATGAATAAATGTCGCTTTTTTATTTTTAATATCTATAGAACTAAAGTGATGCTGAAATTTATTGTCAATAGTATCGTACTGTGCTTGAACTTCATGAAGCGACTTGTCAATAGCTGGGAGTGAAAAGAGTTTTGCTTTACTTGTCACAAAACTATACTCTGCACTTAATCCTTCAAGTTTGAGGTAATCAGCACTAAGGTAAAGCATCTTTTGAGGTGCTCCACCACACTTTATAGCTGAGTTGGGTTGTGTATATATGACTTTTGGTTTAGATGTTTTTGCAGCCTCTTTTAGCTCATTAAACCAGTCCCAAGTTGCAGTTGCTCCAAGAGCTGTACCTTTTTCAAGATCATTCAAATAAACACTCGTGATACCATTTTTGCCAATATCTTCTTTTGTTAAACCTTTTATTGATTCGTAATGGTACTGTATTCCAGAAGCTATAACTAAATAGTCATACTTTACTTCTTCTCCACTACGAGTAATAAGTTTGTTGTTGCTTGCATCAAAAGTTTTCACTTCATCTTTTATCCAAGTTACTTTTGTTTGATCGATATAGTCGTTATTATCCATCTTCAAATCATCAATTTGCATCTCTCCAGCACCAACAAAAACTTGTCCAGGTTGATAGAGATGAACTTCATTTGGGGCGATAATAGTAATGTCTGGATTTGTTATAGCTCTGCTTAAACGCGAGAGTGCCATAATCCCACCAGAACCACCTCCTACTATGACAATCTTGCCACTTACATCAGCACTAGCTTGGGCAATAGAACTACCACTTGTTGAAGCTAAAACTCCAGCAGCAATAGGCGAAATACCCATAAGTTTCATCGCATCACGGCGAGAAAGATTTTGTGTAGCTTGTTTGTGTTTGAGAATGTCTTTTAGTTCCATAGCAAGCCTTTATACTTTATATAAATATTTTACATCTTTAAAGCTTAATATATCTTATTACAAAGGAGTTGCACATTCACTTTTCCATTAAACTCATTTTTTACCACCTTATAAGAACAGGTAATCTTTCTATTCTCAGGCATTTGGAAGACAGTTCTAAACGCGATAATCTCCACAGTTTTTCTCTGATGTGCATATTGCCTTACTTCTATACGAGAGTGTGACTTATCTGCTCCCATGAGTTTTATGCTTACAACCTCTGCATCTTGGAGTAAAAAAGAGGGACGAAGGTTTGCTTCTCCGTAAGGTTCAAAAGCTTCTAAAAGTGAGAGAAGTTCAAGGTCTATGTCATCTGTATCAAGTATACCACTTATCATCTCTTTAGGTTCAAAGTCTTTAGGGTCTATTGCCTTGGCACTCTCGTTTATAGCTTCTCTAAACGCAGCTATGTTTTCTTCTTTTAGCCCCATACCAGCAGCCATTTTATGCCCACCAAATTTCTCTAGGTAAGAGTCATTTGCTTTTATAAGTTCATAAATACTCACCTCTCCTATACTTCGAGCACTCCCTTTTGCCACACCATTTTCTACATTAAGTACTATAGCAGGTTTACCAAACTTATCGACTAAACGCGAAGCGATGATACCCACAACTCCCTCATGCCATCCTTCTCCACTTACAACTGTTATGAGGTCATCTTCATTTACTTCTAAAATGGCTTTTTTTGTAGTCTCAGCTTCTGTCTCCTTACGTAACTCGTTAAGTTGTCCTAAAAGTTCAAACTGTTTATAAGCAGTGTTAGTATCTTGTGCAGTATAGAACTCCAATGCGATACTAGCATCCTCTAATCGCCCAGCCGAGTTTATACGTGGAGCGATACTAAACGCGATGTCCTCACTTGTGATAACTTTTTTGTTCAAAAAATCTCGTATGATGATAGAAGAGGGTCGAGTAGAGGTACTAATGAGTTTGAGACCCTCTTTGACAATAACTCTGTTTATGTCGATTAGTGGCATAATATCTGCAATAACTGCAATAGCCAAGATGTCTAAAAACTGTCGCATATCAATGTTAAGTGCTAACTCTTTTTTGATAAGTCCCATAAGTAACCAAGCAACCTGAGCCCCACATATCTCACTAAATGGGTACTGACACTCTGCAAGCTTAGGGTCTACTATGAGAGTAGCATCAGGTAAAACATCGCCAGGAGTATGATGATCTGTTATGATAAGATCAATACCTCTTTCCTTGCAAATAGCAGCAGCCCCAACAGCTGAAATACCATTGTCAACTGTGATGACTAAGTCAGCATCTATTCGCTCTAAAACATTAGGACTAACCCCGTAACCATCACGAAATCTATTTGGTATGATAGCTTCAAGAGGGTAAGGAATTTGCCGAAAAAAGTCCACTACTATGGCAGTAGAACTCACTCCATCCACATCATAGTCACCAACTAACGTTATCTTTTTGTTAGCTTTTATCGCCTCTGCTATTTTTTTTGCAGCCTCACTAGCATTTAAAAGTAGAGCAGGATTAGGAATGTCAGAAAGTCGCTTTTCTTCTGCATCAAAACGTTGAGATAAGAGTTCGTAGAGTTCATTTTTTGTTAGAGTAGGTATATTCATAAAGACATTATAGAGTAAAAACTACAGACACAAATAAAATATGACAAAATGCAAACTTAACTGTAATAAATACGTAATAAACAAGTATTATAATTTTCAAACTAACTCAGGACATGATACTATGAAAACGAGAGAATTTATAATTAAGACTAAAGATTTAGAGATAGAGTATGATGACTCACTAACAGTTGATTTAATTCAAGAGTATGTATTTGAAGAGTTAGAAGTACATGTAGAATGTATTGAGTCTATGAGTGTATGAGTGTATGAGTGTAACTTGGAACATAGTTAACATCAAACTATCTAAAGAAAAAAGATATTTTAACTCCGCGGTTGACATCTTTTGTGCATTTATCTTCTTTTAAGTATCCGACAAACCTCAAAACCATCTTTTTGTGGCATGTTAATATCAAGAAGAATTAGACTTATATCATGTTTGTAAATGATTTCAACTGCTTTGACACCACTCAAAGCATAAGAGAGTTTCTAACCCTCCTCTTTGAGATAAACAGCAGCAAGGTCTATATTAAACTTTTCATCATCTACTATGAGAATATGAAAGTTATTATCTTTTTTCATTTTACTTTATGTATGAGCAGCAGTAGTCGGTTGGTGTTTTGATTTTTAGATCAAAAGAAGAGTTTGCTGGGACATTAAAAGTCTCTGGTGTAGAGAGTGTTTTCCACTCTTCATCTGGAAGTTTTA
>DQSP01000204.1 GCA_015663215.1 Sulfurimonas sp. | reverse complement strand
CTATACCGATGCTATTTTCTGCTTGGAGTAACCCTGTCAACATTAATGCGGCAAAGAGCAATTTTTTTATAGACATAAAAATCCTTATTGATATTGGTCTATAATCTTAACATATTTCAAATACAAGGTAAATTAATCTGCAGGTCTATAGTTGTTTTTTCTAGCATTTCTTCAGAAGGGGATATTACTCTTCATTGTTATAGATTAAAGTATATAAAGTTATAATTCTAAATTAATTTAAAGTGTGATTAAACATAGTCGTGGGAGGGATATGATTTATGCGTACAAAAATATTTTCTATATTTATCACTTTACTAGGACTTTTTACAGCATATGCTTTTTATATGTTTTGGCATGCAGATAATATCAACTTTTCTGAGAGTATACAAGAAGTAAAAAAAGAATCCTCCGATAAAATAATTACTCCAAAAAAAGTAAACTTTCAGAGTGATAGTAAAACTTTGGTAAATCCTAAAAAGGAAAGTAATGATAAAATTATCAGCGAAGAAATAAAAATAGAAAAAGAACTACAATCATTAACGATAGATAAAATAGAAGCTCAAACTGATGAAGTGTATGATGCACTTGCTTCGGAGGATTATGAAGAAACGATGGTGGAAGCTGAAGATGCATTTGCTGTTCTTGACCAAAAATCAGAAGCACAAGAGTTAGCATATTCTCATGAAGAAGAAGTTAGATTATCACAAGAGAGTATGAATGTATCAGAAAATGCAGAGCAAGAAGATACAGAAAAAGATGAGATAGAAATAGAAATTTCAGGCGAAGAGTTACTAGAAAGTGAAGATAATACAGACTCTGCACAAGAAGATGTAAATAATTTGTAAAGTGAATAATTTTAGATAATTAAAAGGAAGAAAATGAAGTATTTTTCACAAGGATTTAAAAGTATCATAACTTTTATGGTACTTTTTTATGTCATAGGACTTTCTGCAAGTGTTGTGGGAACAACCAAGGGTGAATTCACAGTCAATCAAGGTGTAGCCAACTATAATCTAAAAATAGATGTTCCACCTGGGGTTGCAGGCATGGAACCTAAGCTTTCACTAAACTATAGTTCTGGTGGAGGCAATGGATATATGGGGATTGGCTGGAATATAGGTGGAGTCTCTGCCATCACTCGATGCCCACAAACTAAAACTGTAGATGGGAAAAGTCATAAGTTTGGTGTACAATACAATGCTAATGATAGGTTTTGTTTAGATGGACAAAGGCTTATTAATGTACGAGGTGCCTATGGTAAAAGTACTACAGAGTATAGAACAGAAATAAATAACTATTCAAAAATCACACAAGTTGGTATGCGTTCAGATGGTCCTGATTACTTTAAAGTTCAAACTAAGAGCGGTTTAACTTATTATTATGGTTGGTATGGTGAAAATGGTAGTCATAAATCGTATAACCTTATAAATGGACGAAAAACTTTTTGGAAAGTATCTCGTATCTCTGATACTTATGGAAATCATATTTATTTTCAATATAAAAATAATTATGAATTAGGTTACCACTATCTTTATAGAGTGAAGTATAGTAATAACAGTATTACCTACGGATATGAAACTAGACCAGATCAAATAAAAGGCTATATTGCAGGGAACAAAGTGAGAATTTATAGTCGATTAAAGCAAGTCGTTGTAAAAACTGCTTCGACAGAAGTAAGACGCTACAACATAACATACACTAATGAAACCAGAGGGAGTAGAAGATCAAAAGTTGCTACTATCACTGAACATGTAAGTGAAGGAGACCTCAAACAGTTAAAATTTACATGGATAAGTAGCAATAAACGTTCCTTTACAAATAAGGCTTCTACGTATCTTGAACATCTAGGTGAAGGGGTCAGTTTTAACAAAACAAAGGGGAGAGACAAAGGTACACGTCTAGTAGATATCAATGGCGATGGACTTGTGGACATCATACAACTTTATTTGCATAAAGGTGGGATAGATAGTCATAGAAGGGTATATTTAAACACAGGAAAAACATTTAAACATAGCGGGACATACTCTCAAAGTCTACCCGATGCATTTTTTTCCGATACCAATGGTGAGAGTATGGGGACACAGCTCTCAGACATCAATGGCGATGGTCTTGTAGACATCATACAACTTTATGACCCTGCTGGAACAGACTATTATGGCGGAAAAAACCAACAACGCATTTGGATAAATGATGGAAAGCAATTTGTCAATAAATCTTCTAGTTACTTTGATCGTTTTGGTACAAAAATAAGCTTTAACAAATCAAAAGGAAGAGACAAAGGTACACGTCTAGCTGATATCAATGGTGATGGGCTGATGGATATAATACAACTTTATTTATATAAAGATGGAGACCACAAGAGAGTATATATTAACAATGGAAAAGCTTTTAGATATAACGAGTCGTATTCTAAATATCTTCCAAATGCATATTTCTCAGATACTGATGGTCAGAGTATGGGGACACAACTTTCAGACATCAATGGTGATGGTCTTGTGGACTTGATACAACTCTATAACCCCGATAGCACATCTTATTATGGTGGGAAAAATCAACAACATGTCTGGATAAATAACGGCTTTTCCTTTGTAGATAAGTCTTCTACCTATCTTAAAGATAAAATTGGTGGAGGAGTAAGTTTCAATAAATCAAAAGGGAGAGATAAAGGGACACGATTGGTAGACATCAATGCTGATGGACTTGTGGACATCATACAGTTATATACGTATGATGGAGGGGCTCATCGTAGAGTGTATCTAAATAGAGGCAATACATTTGGGTATAGTCAATCATACTCAGATAGTTTGCCAGATGCGTACTTCTCAAATACTAAGGGAGAGAGTATGGGAACACAACTTGCAGATATGAATGGAGATGGGCTTGTAGATATTATACAGTTGTATGACCCTGGAACCTCATCACTATTCTATGGAGGCAAACGTCAAAAAAGAGTATTTTTAAACACTGGTGTCGGGTTTGAAATGATAAAAAGTTATGCCCTGCCTACACTCTCTCTTCATGGAATAAAAGGTTATAGTAAAGGCACACGTATTGTTGACATAAATGGAGATGGATTTTTAGATATTATACAGTTATATAATAGTGAGGGAACACTCTATAATAAGTTATATATAAATACTAACAAAAAGCCATTGATCTCTCATATTTATAATAGTAAAGATCAGAATATTTATATAGGTTATAAAAATATGACAGATAAAGCATCAAAGATATATGCAACGAGTACTAAACGTAATACAGAACCCTACAATAGTATAAGTAAAGACAACATACCTGTAGTAGTACCTATGCCCTTGGTCTATAGTGTTAAGAGTGCTAATGGAGTGGGAGGATACAATACAATAGAATATAAATACCATGATTATATTATCAATAAAATACGAGGTCTCCAAGGGTTTAGATATATTATTAATTATGATACACGCCATAAAATGGCATCAGGGGAGATATATAAACAAATAGAATCTACTAGGGGTAGAGGTTTTCAGTATACAGGCATGCCAAAATATACGTATGTAGGAAGACCTTATAGTGGCTCAGGAGCCAATAAACAACTAGGCACATGGGGAAAATGGCTTTCTAAAACAGAGATATCATACAGTAATGCTTCTAATGATTCAAGACTATATGAACCATATACTGCTTCAAATAAACAAACCATATATGACCCCACATCAAAGAGAACTATAAAAGCTATCTATCATTACAATACTATAAGTAAAGATGGCTTGGGAAATATAGTAAAAACTGTAGATAAAACTGAAGACTATGTAAATAAGAAAAAGTTTTATAAAACGAGTATAAATGAATATAGAGCAGAAAAAAAAGATAAATGGCACATAGGGAGACTTTCAAAGTCTACAGTGAAGCATTCTCAAACAGATGGTTACTCTGTCACACGCTCTTCTACTTTCAAATACAATAGTAAAGGAGTGCTCTATGAAGAGATAGCCAATGCAGGTACAACACTAGCACTAAGAAAGTATTATAAATACGATAGTGATGGTAACAAGGTGTATGAATCGGTTTCGGGACAGGGTGTTAAAACAGCCATCACACGCTTTAGTTACAACAGTAGTGGAGAGTTTCAAACAGGCATTACAGATGCTTCTGGACTTAAAATTACGAAGTACTATGATGGTCGCTTTGGGACAGTGACATATTTGAAAGATGCAAATGGTCTAGTAACACGTTGGAAATATGATGGTATGGGACGTAAAATTGAATCTACAGCTCCTGATGGCGTAAAGACAACATGGACACACTTGTGGGACAGTGGACGGACAAGAGGCATCAAGAATTCTATTTATAGTGTAGGCATCAGTAGTGCAGGAAAACCTTTTACAAAAACATATTACGATAGCTTAGGTAGAGATGTAGGCTCCTATACCTACACAATGAACAAAGAGAAGAAAACAAGTTTAGATAGTAGAAGAATTATTAAGCGTAAGTATTATAATAGTAAAGGTCAACTATATAAAGAAGAATTACCACACTATGAGACTAGAGGGGCTAAGTATATATATACAAGCTATGACAAATATGGCAGAGTCATCAAGGCAAGTAAACCTGGACCCAACAATAAAACACAAACATACAATACGAGCTATAAAAACTTCACAACTATAGTGACAGACCCCTTAAAACATAAAAAAAGAACAATAGAAAATGCTATAGGACAGACCATGTTAGTTACTGATGCGTATGAAAGTAAAGTCTCTTCAAGCATTAAATACAAGTATGATGCTATAGGCAATCTCAAACAAACGTCAGATAGTAAAAAAAACACTATCTACATGTCTTACGATGTCGCAGGCAATAAAATATATATGAATGACCCAGACTTGGAAAAATGGCACTATGAATACAATGCAGCAGGGCAACTAAAAAAACAATGGAATGGAATTAGGGGATTTGAAGGCTCTAGACATGCTACTTACAAGAGCTATGATGCTCTAGGAAGAGTAGTAAAAACCAATACCTATAATGCAAGGGAGCATAGTGCAGATGCAAGTCACTATAGCTACAACTATCAAACCTTTACTTATGGTGGAACAAGTGCCAAAAAAGGTAGTAAAGGTAAACTTTTGGAAGCTTATGCTAGCTCTAAAACAAAAAAGACAGACTGGCACTCAGAAACAAAAACGATGAGATATGACAGCCTAGGAAGACTTATACAAACCAAAACAGAGATACCAGGTGTAGATATATATACTACGAAAAGTAGCTACGATAGCTACAGTAGAGTAGCAAGCGTTACCTACCCCAACGGCTACAAGATTTACAATCACTATAATAGTGGCATCTTAGACTACGTAAAAGGCTCAGATGGAAAGATACATTACAATGTAAAAAGCAGAAACGCCTTTGGAGAAGTCTCAGAAGCACTCTACGCCAATAAAGTACGTACGGTCATAGGACATAATGATGCTGGGTATGTAGGCATCATACGTTCAGGACAAAATGGAGCTTACTATACAGGTAATGTACAACAAGTACAGTACACTTACGATGGACTAGGAAATGTAAAAACACGTAAAGATGACTCTATAGATGGCAAATACCTAAATGAAGCATTTAGGTATGATGCTATGAATAGACTTACTAGTTTTAGTGTCAATACAAACATCACAAGAGAAGCCTTTAGAAATGGAAGAGTATACCGTTATGATAGACTGGGCAATATGACACATAAGTCGGGCTACGGAGACTATAAATATTATGCAGACAAACCCCACGCAGTAAGAAGTGTAGGAGACAGAACATATACCTATGACTACGCAGGTAATATGACCAACCGTAATGGTGACCACATAAGCTACACGCCATCCAATAAACCAGCCATCTTAAAAGGTAAGAATGGAAATGAGGTAAGGTTCTACTATGGTGTAGGTGGACAACGCTTTATGAAAGTTGCAAGCCAAGCAAACTTAGAAAAACAAACAGTATACCTAGGTAAAGGCTACGAAGAAGAGATAAGCTCTAACAGTAGTAAAGAAGTAAAAAGTACCATCTACATCAATGTAGGTGGAAAAACAGTAGCAATGCATGTAGAGAAGATAGATAAAAACTATGTAAAAACAAACAGTAAATATAAAACTACCTACAACCGCTACTTCCATACCGATGCTCTAGGGTCTGTGACTGCCATAACAGATGATAGAGGTAAAGTAGTGACAAGACGAAGCTACGAGCCTTTTGGAAAGATAAGAGCCATGGATTATGGATTACTCTCTAATAATGCCATCATCCCTTCAAACACAGTGGAGCAAACCACAAGAGCTTACACAGGACATGAACAAATAGCAGAGATAAAAGGACTCATACACATGAACGCAAGAGTCTATGACTCAGACATAGGTAGGTTCCTCTCAGCAGATACCATCATACAAGACCCACACGACAGCCAAAGCTACAACCGTTACTCCTACGTAAGAAACAACCCACTCAAATACACAGACCCTACAGGTAACTCATGGTGGACGAAGTTTAGAGATAAGTATATACGGACTATAGCGGCTATAGTGGTGGCTGTGGTTATAGCTATTTATGCTCCTTATTTGTTGGCTCAGTATGGAGGTGTTGCTTTTGGTACTACGGTTGCAGGAACCACAACATTGACCTTTGTAGGTACTGTTG
>DQSP01000123.1 GCA_015663215.1 Sulfurimonas sp. | reverse complement strand
TATCTCTAAAATTTCAGGTGAAGTGTTTGCATGAGCAGCAATAGCACCCATCATCTCTACATTGTCATACCGCAACAGATATACTAAAGTTTTAGAGCTTGCGTTTGGATCTCTAGCTATAAAGACTTTACTTATCTCATCCTTGCTCATATCTCTAGCAAATATATCTAGTTCTTCTGTAGTCATTACTTTAACTTCTGTGTCACTAGTTGGTTTACCACTTGTGGATTTGCTTTTCCACCTGTAGCCTTTAGAACTTGTCCGACAAAAAAGCCTAACAGTTTACTGTTTCCTGCTTTGAATTTCTCTACATTATCAGGATTTTTAGCGATAACCTCATCAATGATAGTACCGATTATTGCAGGATCACTTATCTGAACTAGCCCCTTATCTTTAACTATCTGTTTTGGATTTGTCCCTGATTTTACCATCTCTTCAAAGACCTGTTTTGCTATTTTATTTGAGATAGTTTTATCATCTATGAGTTTTACAAGTTCAGTTATATCTTTTACTGAAAACTTTAGTGCTTCCACTGCTACTTGTTTAAGCTCACGTGCAACCTCGTTAGTCACGATATTTGCTAAACTCACTGGGCTATTTAAGAGAGATAAAGCCTCTTCATAAAACGCGGAAAGTTGAGCATCACGAGCCAAAGTATTTGATACTTCTGAGTTTAGTTGTAACTCCTCTGTGTACTTAGCAAAAAGTGCTTCTTGTTCTTGACTCATAGCAACAACTTCACCATCTACTTGTTCTTTTTTTACTCTCTCTTTAGGTCTAGTCTCAGTTTTTTTACTCTTCTTATCCCAAGAACCTTTCAGTCCAACTATCTTGTTAAAGACAGGTTTTTCATCAGTATAGTCAACAGGATCCCCATAAAAGTAGCCCTGTCTCTCAAACTGAAAACGCACATCAGGTTTTTCATCTATTACAGCAGGTTCTATAAGAGCTGTTTTTATAACTTTTAGAGAATCTGGGTTTAAGTCTTCTATCCCCTCTGGAGCTTCAACAGAGTAAAGTCTATCATAGAGTCTCACCTCTACCTCTTTGGCAGAGTTTTCATCTACCCAGTGAATAGCACTTTTTACTTTTATACCTGATGTATCTGCACCACTCTTAGACTCTTTTGAGTACTCCACTTTTATCTCGACTACATTACCACTAGCATCTTTTATGACCTCTTTACATGTGATGATATAAGCACCCTTAAGTCGTACAGACTGCTCAGGAGTCAAACGGAAATAATCTTTAGGAGGATTCTCCATAAAGTCATCTCTCTCTATACAGATGTTTTTAGAAAAGGGAAGTTTACGACTCCCCTCTTTTGGAATATCATGAGGATAGTAAGAAGAGTCTATCTCCTCACTCCCCTCATAGTTAACAATTGTCACTTTAAGTGGGTCAAGCACACACATAACACGAGGTACTTTAGGGTTCAAGTCATCACGAATACAAAACTCAAGTTGAGAAACATCAACCATAGAGTTCGCTTTTGCGATACCCACAGAAGCACAAAAAGCTAAAATAGACTCTGGAGTATAACCTCTACGTTTATACCCAGCTATGGTAGGTAAACGCGGGTCATCCCAGCCATTTACTTGACCACCATCTACAAGCTCTAAAAGCTTGCGTTTACTCATAACCGTATAGTTAATACCTAAACGTGCAAACTCATATTGATATGGACGTGGAGGTGTAAGTTCTAAAGTCTCTAGCACCCAGTTATATATATCACGGTTGTTTTCAAACTCTAATGTACAGATAGAGTGAGATACTCCCTCTATGTAGTCAGAGAGACAATGAGCAAAGTCATACATAGGATAAACAGCCCACTCATTCCCAGCACGAAAGTGTTCAACATGACGGATACGATACAGTAAAGGGTCACGAAGTTTCATATTTGCAGCCGACATATCTATCTTGGCTCTTAAAATATGCTCACCATCTTTAAACTCACCCTTTTTCATTCGCTCAAAAAGGTCTAAGTTCTCTTCTATTGTTCGCTCTGCATATTTACTGCGTTTACCAGCTTCTTTTACAGTTCCTCGATACTCACGAATCTCATCTTCAGGAAGTGAGTCTACATAAGCCTTACCCATTTTAATGAGTTGTACTGCATAGTCGTGAATTTGAGAAAAGTAGTCAGAAGTGTAACGAACATTACCCTCCCACTCAAATCCTAGCCACTCTACAGCATCTTTAAGCGCTTGGACATACTTAGTATCTTCTTTAGTTGGGTTAGTATCATCCATTCTTAGGTTACAGTGACCATTATAATCACGAGCAATACCAAAGTTTATAGCAATAGACTTAGCATGTCCGATGTGTGGAAAACCATTAGGCTCTGGTGGAAACCTTGTTACAACTTCTTTAACCTTACCTGACTTTAAATCTGCTTCAACTATCGTACGTAAAAAATCTTTTCTCTCGCTCATTATTATTAAACCTTTTGATACTTTTATATTATTTGTATTTTATCGAAATAGAGCTTATTGAAACTTATTTAATTATTTATCTAAAAAGAGTACAATTAACAAGATGAAAGTTTTACTAGTTATAAATGTGAGTTATGTGGAAATATAGTAGAAATACAAGAAGTTGGTGGTGGGGAACTTCACTGTTGTGGACAAGCTATGGGCAAAATAACAGTAGACCTAACACTCGTAAACTTACTTAAAGCATTTGCTGGAGAGTCACAAGCTCGCAACCGTTACGAGTACTATGCTAAAGTGGCTCAAAAAGAGGGTTACCGTGACATAGCTGCACATTTCCAACGTGCTGCTGACAATGAAAAACAACATGCAAAACTTGAACTTGCTCTTTACAACCGTAT
>DQSP01000191.1 GCA_015663215.1 Sulfurimonas sp. | reverse complement strand
TTATATAGAAGAATGTTTTTGTTTTGATTTTTATAGTTCGCTGAGAAAAGTGTAGCTATCTCTTGTGTTTTAAAGAGTGAAAAGTTTAAGTCGTCTTGATAAAACTTAACAATAGCAGCATACTTTTTTGTGTCATAATCACAAAAACCTACAGTACAATGGTTTGCAGAACGAACTTTTTGAAACATCTTAACAAATGAGTCGAGTCCATTACGGTTAAAAAAGATAACTTTTTTTAAAGATACTAAAATCATATCTGCATTTTGAGTGATAGTACCTTCTATATCATCAAGACTGAGAAAAGAATTTCCTGACGAACCATCCAAAAAACCTTGTGGTGTGAAAATTCCAATACCATTTTTTACAACTGCTCTCATGATATCTCCATCACTTTTGAAAATTCTTCATAAATATCACCAACATACTCAACTTGAAAATCTATAAAGTCATTAAGTTCTGCTGCTACATATTTTTCTTGTGAAAGAGTATAAAAAAGAAGTAAGTGCATCCATTTTCCTAAGTTATTAATAGTTTTATCTTTAGAAGGTTTTACTCCTGAAGCAGATTGTAAAATATCTGAAATAGCTTGAGGCATTTCCCACTTTTGTGCAATTTGCTCACAAATATCAAATAAGTCAAGCCCGCAGAGTCTTTGAAGTACTGTGTTTAAATCAATTTGATTCACACTACGAAGAAGGTCAACATCTGCTTTTTTCTCACAAAAGAGTGCTTCACTTACGATAATACTAGCGGGAAGTAGAGATATTGAAGATAATATATCTTTGTCATCAATATTTAAATGATTTAATATTTTTTGCCAGTTAACAGATAGGTCGGCTTGCAAGTTGTAAAAAAGTACACGATTGAGTTTAAATAGAATCCATTTTGAAGGAGATAAAAGTGTCATCATATAGTTATAAACAACTTGTTGAGAACTAGATACTCCTAAAATACCAAAAATTTGCGATACATCGCTTACTTCATTTCTAAAACCATAGATAGGTTTGTTTACAAGGACTTTAAGATAAGAACTGAGTGCCTTATCTTGCGAGGCAGTATTTGCCGCTTTAACTAAGTCCCCCGCGTTTAAGTGAACAAGAGTCTCTTTAAGTGCTTTAGGTGCTGGCGGAATTTTTTGTATAAAATTATCTATAGTTTCTTTTTTAATCAAAATGTTATACTTTATGTTAATGTGCATTATTTTAGCTACAATTATATAAAAGTTATCTAAAACTATCAAATACTGGAATTTAAATCTGAAGTGTATATCGGCTTAAGTTGCAGTTTTGCTTTTATTTGGTACAATTCGCAACTTTAAAATATCATTCAAGGACTCTAACATGGCAAGAAGATGTGCTATTAGCGGCAAAGGCCCTATGAGTGGGAATAATGTTTCTCACGCAAAAAACAGAACAAAGCGTCGTTTTTTATTAAACTTAAGAACAGTTCGTATCACTTTAGAAGATGGTACTACAAAAAAGATCAAGATCTCTGCAAGAGAGCTTCGTACACTTAAGAAAAATTCGTAAGTAGTAGGAAAATATTATGAATCTTTTAGTAAGGATTCGTAAGTTTCTAAATTGGGAGATAGCTCCCAAACCTGACCCTAAGCTTCTTCCTGAAGTTTATCCTCACCTAAAACCTTTTCGACTCCCTTTAATACTCACTGTATTTGTTATGTTAATTGGAACTATTGGTTATGTAATCATAGAAGACTTTCCAATATTTGATGCTATCTATCAAACAGCTATAACTTTTACGACAGTTGGTTTTGGAGAGGTACATGAACTCTCAAATGTTGGAAAAATATTTACGATTAACTTGATAATTGCAGGTTTTGCGGTCTTTTCAAGTGCTATCGGTATTTTAGTTTCTGAACTAAACAAGGGTAAAATAGTTTCAATATTAAAGGAAAGAAGAATGTTATATAAAATAGTTAGACTTAAAAAGCATTTTGTTATTTGTCATCATAATGATTATACAATTGAAGTGACAAATCAACTTCGTAAAAACCATATTCCTTTTATTGTGGTGGATCCTCGACCAGAGATACATGAGTGGGCAATTGAGCATAAATATCCACACTATCTACAAGCAGAACCTCATGCCGAACTATCAATGCTCAAAGCACACCTCTCTTCTGCAAAAGGACTCATAGCACTCTCTAGTTCTATCTCAGATAATATTGCATTAATAGCATCCGTAAGACTTTTTGAAAAAGAGCACTTTCTCCCTCGACCATATTACATTATCTCTTCTGCTGAGAGTGCTGGTGATGTGGAGAAGTTGAAAAAGTTAGGTGCAGATACAGTAGTAAGCCCAACCAAGCTTACAGCACAACGAGTGAGTGCTATGGCGGCTCGTCCTGATATGGAGAACTTACTAGAAGAGTTTCTCTATAAAAGTGATAATCCTTTAGATATGCAAGAAATATTTGTACCTAAGTTTTCATGGGCAGTACTCAAAAAACTCAAAGAGACACACATAAGAGAGATGACCAACACTTCAGTTGTAGGTATAACAAAAAAAGATGGTAAGTTTATCAGTATGCCAAAGGGTGATGTTCTTGTAACTAGTGAATGTAAACTACTTGTAATTGGTACACAAAAAGGTATAGCAACAACAAAAGGTTTGCTAAGACAGAGAGTTAAGCCTAAGGAGCTGAAGTTTGTATAAGTTAAGTGAACTTTTCAGTGGTGTTTGTAGTGCAAAAGGTTTTTTTGCTGATGGTATTAGTGCTGGTTTAAAAGCAGATAATGCAAAAGATATGGCATTTATTTATTCTCAAAAAGAGTGTGAAATTGCTTCCGTTTTTACTACAAATAAGATGTCAGCTGCACCTATTAGACACTTTAGAACAAAGGGTGAGTTTAAAACAAACTTTGTGCTTATTAATGCAAAAAATGCAAATGCTATGACTGGAAAAGTTGGGATAACAGATATAGAAACTATTTTATCAACACTTCCAAATAATATTATAAACCCAGTTATGAGTTCAACAGGTGTTATCGGTGTTCGTTTGCCTCAAGAAAAAATAATCGCAGGGGTAAAACTCTTTGATTTTACAAAAAAAGAGCCTCATTCTGCAGCAAAAGCGATAATGACAACAGATAGTTTTTCAAAAGAGAAAGCTTTTAAAGTAGAACTTGAAAATGGCACTGCATTTAGCATTGGGGCGATGGCAAAAGGTGCAGGCATGATAAACCCTGCTATGGCAACTATGTTATGCTTTATAACAACTGATGCAGATGTTAGTAAAGATGAGATGCAAGAAATTTTAGATGAAGTTACAATTACTACATTTAATGCAGCAAGTGTAGATGGTGATACTTCTACAAATGATACAGTCATGCTTTTAAGTAATAAAATCTCAGGGGCATATAATAGAGAAGCTTTTAAAGAAGCACTAACTAAGATAATGCTCTTCTTAGCTCGTGAAATGGTTCGTGATGGCGAAGGTGCTACAAAACTTGTTACTTACAAAGTTACAGGTGCTAAGAGTGATAAAGAAGCAGAAGTATTAGCAAAAGCACTCTCAAACTCACTTCTTGTAAAAACAGCACTCTATGGTGAAGACCCAAACTGGGGTCGAATAGCTTCAACAGTTGGTGCTAGTGGTGTAGATGCGAACGAAGAAACACTCAGTATTTCATTTAATGAACTCTGTGTTTACGATAGTGGTAAGTTGCTTTTTGATGATGCGATGGAGATAGAAGCTTCTAAGATAATGAAGTTAGACTCTTTTAGCATCTCCTGTGATTTAGGTTTAGGAGAGGGTAAGTTCACATCTTTTGGATGTGACTTAGGTTATGAGTACGTTAAGATAAATGCGGACTATAGAACTTAAATAGTATCCCCATTTTTAGGTTGATACTCATTCTTAAACGCCACATAGCGTTTAGCCCCAGCGTAAAGTTCCTCCACCTCTGCATCAGTTAACGCTCTGACAACTTTAGCAGGACTTCCCATGATGAGTGAACGCGGAGGAAAAACTTTTCCTTTTGTAACGAGTGAAGAAGCTCCTACAATAGACTCTTTGCCTATAACAGCATTATCAAGTATTGTCGCACTCATACCGATAAGACAAGCATCCTCAATAGTACAGCCATGAAGCATAACACGGTGACCGATAGTTACATCACTACCTATAACAGTAGGACTTCCATCACTTCTATCAGCTTTTTTATGGTGAGTAATATGCACCATACTGAGATCTTGAATACTTGTTCTGTCACCAATAGTGATGTAATGAACATCCCCTCGAACAACTGTCCCAAACCAGATAGAACAATCTTCACCAATAGTTACATCACCTATGACATCAGCAGAGGGTGCAATCCATGTATCTTTTCCTATCTTAGGTGTAAAGTTTTTGAAGTTATATAACATTGACTACTCCTCCTCTCTGTCTGTAAAAATTTTAGTAGCTAGATTTGCTGTGTAGTTTGTAGACTCTTTTTTACTAGCTTTAACTATATTGTTAACATATCCTTCTAAATGTCTATGATTATGGATTATATATTCCTCATCACTTTTTACTTTTATGTAAGAACCATCACTTTGAAGCTCATGCGAGAGTGCATTGTCTGCACACTGTAGGTTTAATATCTGCAGTATTTTATCTTTAGCAGTTTCATCTTTTATAGCTGTAAGAAGTTCTATTCGACGCACTAAGTTTCTAGGCATCCAGTCTGCACTAGATATGTAAACGCCAGCCGCATCGTTTTTAAAGTAAAAAGTACGAGGGTGCTCGAGGTATTTTCCAAGTATAGAAATAACACGGATGTTTTCACTTACACCTTCAACCCCTGGTTTAAGGCAACAGATACCACGTACAATTAGGTCTATTTTTACCCCTGCTTGACTCGCTTTATAAAGAGCACGGATGACATCTTCATCAACTAAAGAGTTTACTTTTGCGATGATTTGACCATTTTCACCTTGTCTTGTTTCGTTATGAATAAGTGAAAGTATCTTTGGTTTTATCTGTGAAGGAGCCATATAAAGCTCGTTTAGCTTTCCTTTTTTACTAAAACCTGTTAAGAAGTGAAAAAATCGTGTTAGATCATTAGTTATCTCATCTTTACTTGTCATATAGGACATATCTGTATAAATTTTTGCAGTTGAAGGGTTGTAGTTTCCTGTCCCTAAATGTGCATACTGCTTAAGTTTTCCATTTTTTCTACGAGTTACTAGTGTCGCTTTTGCATGAACTTTAAAACCTTTTATGCCGTAGATAACATGTGCTCCTGATTTTTCAAGTGCTTTTGCCCAGATTAGGTTGTTTTCTTCATCAAAACGTGCTTTAAGTTCAACCATAACAGTCACTTGTTTACCACTTTCACTCGCTTCCATAAGTGCTTTAACAATAGGAGAATTTGTACCTGAACGATAAAGTGTCATCTTAATAGAAACTACATCAGGGTCTTTACTCGCAACTTGGATGAACTTTACAACAGGCTCAAAACTCTCATAAGGGTGGTACATTAAAACATCTTGTTTTTCTAAAGTTGTAAAAATATTTTCACTTGTATCAAAGGGAGGAAGATTTTTTGGTTTAAAAGGAGCTGCAAGGAGATGTGCAAAATTTTTGTTAGATACTATCTGCCAAAGACTAGAGAGGTTTAAATAGGTGTGAAACTTATAGATGTCATCTTTATAAACATTTGTATGGCGGTTAAAAAAGTTAATAATTTCATCATCTGCATTTGAACCTACTTCAAGGCGAACCATTTCCCCTTTACGGCGAAGTTTCAACCCCTCTTCAAGTATCTCCATAAAGTCATCAGCTTCCTCTTCTTCTATGGCAATATCTGCGTTTCTTGTTACTCTAAACGCAGCATATTTGAGTAGTGTAAAGCCAGGAAAAAGATCTTGGACATGCTGTGCAACTACAGACTCTATAGGAATGTATGTTCCATTTTCAAGCTGGACAAATCTCTCTAAAACGCGAGGAACACGGATAAGCCCAAAACGCTCAACTGACTCATCATCAAGGTCTTGAAGTTTAACAATAAGACCAAAACTGAGGTTGTTAAGGTGTGGAAATGGGTGCGTTGAATCAATAGCAATAGGGATAATAACAGGATAAATGTTTTCATTGAAAAATTGGTTTAATTTACTTTTATCTTGGTTGTTTACTTCATCATAGCTTTTTACAGATACTCCCTCATCTTCAAGCTTTTTTAAGATAGCTGTACGGCAATGTTCAACTACTTGTTGCTCTTGATGTAAGTATGTACGAATCTCACGAAGTTGCTGCAGAGGTGTAAGTTTGTCTGCACCTGAAACTATGATACCAGCAGCAAAAAGTTTCTTGAGTCCAGCAACACGTATCATATAAAATTCATCTAAGTTCGTTCCATAAATAGCAAGAAATTTTAAACGTTCAAGAAGAGGAAGTGACTCATCTTGTGCTTGTTTTAAAACGCGAGTATTGAACTGTAACCATGAAAGTTCACGATTATTATAGAGATTTGGATTTTTAAGATTTAACATATGAAAAAGACCTATAAAGTAGTTTGTTTAATGTATTATAGCGAAGTTTGATATTATTAATATATTTTTAAGTTTATTAAAGGAAAAATTAACGAATAACTCCACTCCCTTTATAGTTGGCACTATGGTAGATAGTCACACCATTCTTACGAGCATAGTACTTCAAAAGTAGGTTTTGAAGTGTTGGCTCTATGGATGGTGCGAACCAAGCATTGTTGCTACTTGCTATAACAAACTTCACATCTCCCTCATATATCTCCTGACATGTTGCTTCGTAACAGATTCCGTTACGAAACTTCACTCCTTTTATGAGAAAGTCAGTCGGTGTATCCGCTGTTACAAAATCACTAGCACCTTTGAAAAAAGTCTCATTTATGATTTTTTGAGCAAATTTTGGAAGGGGAATGTACTCTCCAAAAGGAACAAGTACTAGTTTTTTGGCTATTTTGCACTCTCCATTTTCAAAAAAGTAAGTAACGTTATAGTTGTGATTATCTTCTCTAAGTAAAGTCCCAACTACTATACTTATATCTTTAGAGAGTAGTAAAAGTTTTTCTATAAGTTGTGGGTTATGGTTCATGTACAATGGAAATACTGACTCAGGAAATACTACAAGTTCATACTTTTCTTTTATGGCAGTGTTAATTTTTGAAAAAATCATACTTAATGTAGGCTTATAAGCATCTCTTGTCCATTTAACTTCTTGTTTGATGTCGGTTGCAATGAGCTTTATTTTCAGGGGTGCTTCTTCTTGCTTAGGGGGAGAGAAGTTAAACGCCACGAGTATAAGTAAAAGAGGAAGGTATTTATACTTTTTTACAGCTATAAATGAAGGCAGAGTAAGTGAGAGTAAAACTAAAAATAGTTGATACTTAAAAACACCAATATAACTCTCAACAAAAATAAGCTCAATTTGTAACCAATTCCAATCAAAAGGTTCAACAAAACTCAAAGCAAAAAGTAAAATAGCACGAATATATGGCTTGTTAGTAAAATAAAGTGGAAGAAAAAAGAGTAAATAGATAAAACCAAAAGCTACAGTGATGATGGGTGTCATATAACCCACTCCCTGATACTCAAAACTATATCCAATCCAATAAAACCAAAGTATACCGATGCTAAACCCTGCGACTAAGATACTTTTTTTAGGAATATAGAGAAAAAGTGCTAAAGAAATAACACCTAAAAGAGTGTTAAGTGATTTGTTTGTAAGTTCAAAATATTCTAGGTAAATAAAAGCACTAAAAACAAATGCAGTGAGAAGACCTAAAAAAATAGCTTTGATTATATTGTTCATAATGAAATTGTACTCAATTTAAGAGCCCTTTAGTATAAGTTTTGTATAATCGCTACAATTTTATTAAACACAAGGAACCATTCACATGGATATAATCTCTCAACTCTTACCTTTCGTATTTTTAATTGCAGTTATGTATTTCGTAATTATTCGCCCACAACAAAATGAAGTAAAAGCAAAAAAAGCTATGCTTGAAGCACTCAAAAAAGGTGATAAAGTTATCACTAATGGTGGTTTTATCGTTGTTGTGCATAAGGTAGAAGAAAACTTTTTAAGTGTTAAACTTAATGATGATACTATTACTAAAATTACTAAAGATGCAGTAGCAAAGAAGTTCGAGGATGAAGCTTAATTACCGCATAGTCATTTTCGCAATAGCGATAGTTTTTGGTATAAGCTTTTCTCTTCCTTCTCTTACTCAAAGTGAAGGTGGTAAAAAGATAACTCTAGGTCTTGATCTTCAAGGTGGACTTCATATGCTTCTTGGTGTAAAAACTGAGGAAGCAACAAAGTCTCGTATTAAGTCAATTACAGCAAGTATCAAACATTTTTCAGATAGAAACGACATCTTAATTGACGGTTTGTCATTTG
>DQSP01000091.1 GCA_015663215.1 Sulfurimonas sp. | reverse complement strand
CTAACAACTGATTTTTCTTGTTGTTCACCGTTAAATAGCATACGTCCAAGACAGTTTCTTATCTCAGCAATATCGCGTTTAGGATCATAAGCACGTAACCAGTCATAAAGGGTGCCATCACCGGTAATAATATCCGCTGTGTCTTGTGGAAAGTATGAAGGTTCTATCGTTGCACCCATATGTACTTCACCACTGTTGGCACTTATCTCTTCTGTAAGAATTTTCATTAATGTAGTTTTTCCAGCACCATTACCACCGATAAGAGCGATTTTTTCACCTGGAACTACTTTAAAGCTAATGTTATTTAGTACTTGGTTGTCACCATAAGCATGCGAAATATTTACTACATTGAGTGCTTCATCACCCATAGTTCGTTTGGCTTTAAAAACTATACTCGGATCACGTCGAGATGATGGTTTTATATCTTCAATTTCAAGTTTGTCTAGTTTTCTTTGACGTGAAGTTGCCTGTTTTGCTTTAGATGCATTTGCGGAGAATCGACGAACAAAAGCTTCTAGCTCATCTTTTTCTTTTATTTTTTTAGCATTATCAAGTTCCATCTGTTTAGATAAAACATTTGCAGCTAAGTACCAGTCATCATAAGTACCCGTAAACTCACGAATTTTTTGATAATCAACATCTAAAATATTTGTTACTACAGCATTTAAAAAGTGTCTATCATGAGAAATAACTACAAGTGTGCCTTCGTGACGTTTGAGTTGGTTTTCTAACCAAGAGATAGTTTCTATATCTTGGTTATTTGTTGGCTCATCGAGAAAAAGTACATCAGGTTTAGGGTAGAGCACTTGTGCTAAAAGCACTTTAAACTTGTCAGCACTATCAAGTGTACTCATAAGCTCAGTATGTTTCTCGACAGGGATACCAACATTTTCAAGTATCTTGCCAATATTTACATCATACTCATAAGTTGGATCTTCTTCGACACAGATAACTTCTAAATCAGCTAAACGGTTGTTTACAGCATCATCTTCAAAATCACCTGTAGCATACAAGTCTTCTTTTTCTTTGATGGCATCATGCAAACGTTTGTTTCCATAAAGAACTGTATCAGCGATTGTATAATCTTCAAATGCAAATTGATTTTGTCCTAAGACACCTACTTTATTTGCTTTAGGAATTATAACTTCACCCTCATACTCAGTAATTTCGCCAGAAAGTATCTTTAAAAATGTTGTTTTACCGGCACCATTTGCACCGATAAGTCCATATCGTTTGTGACGGTCTAGTTTGAGGTTGATGTCTTGAAACAGGATTCTGTTTCCATAACGCATAAGAAGATTTTGTACTGTAACCATGATTATTGCTCACTTAGGTATATTTTAATTTCGCGATTATACCTAAGTGTCGTTTAAAAGATGTTGATTGAAAACTGTTATCTAAGTTTTGTAACCTTGAAGGAGGTCATTGAGATTATTTGTCATCTGCATTAAGTTCGATGATGCATCAGAAATCTCTTCTACTGTTGCTTGATTTTCTTGAGATATCTTTTCAATACTTGAGACTTTATCTATCATCGTAGCAATAGTTTTGGAGTTGTTTATATAACCAGTTACTGTTTCATCAACTTGTACGATAGACTCTTCTATGGCATGAACGCTAGAGTTAATATCTTTTTCAGCTTCATTGGCATTTTGCGAAAGTGCTTCTATAGCTTTAGCGTTTGTTGACATATGCTCACTCGCATCATTTACAGACTGAGTAATAACACTGATAGTCGTGTTTATCTCTGAAAGTGATTTTTGTGTGCGTTCTGCAAGTTTTCGTACTTCATCAGCAACAACAGCAAAACCGCGACCATGCTCACCTGCACGAGCAGCTTCAATAGCTGCGTTTAGAGCAAGCAGATTAGTCTGGTCAGCAATATCTGCAATAACTTCAAGTACATTTTTAACAGCAGATGTTTCAGAACTTAACTCAACGAGCTTTTGTGCGAGTTCAAGCTCATCATGACTTCTTTCTTCGATGTTGTTAGCAAGTTTAACAATCTGCTCATTTACATTTTTGAGTGTGTTTCCTGTGTTGTCAATGTTCTCTTTTGTTTGTTTAGCTTGTTCAATAGAAACACTTAAAATATTTTGCAGGTCTTGACCATCACGAGCCACTTCATGAACGATTCTGCTCTCATCTTCTGCTTTTGCTTTCATATCAACAGAAGCACGTGAGAGTGTTGTAGCTATCTGAGTATTACTATTTGATGTACTTGTTGCTTCACTTACTGTCACTCGTACTTTCTCTATGAACTCATTTATATTTTGAGCTACTATAGATATCTCATCACCTTTGGCAACTTTAATTCGATTCGTTAAATCACCTTCACCTTTTGCTAAGTCATATGTCGCTTTTTGGAGTGTTTGCAATTTGTTAATAATGATAATTTTAATTATAATAAGAGAGATAATTATAATAAGTGCTATAAATACAGCCGTTCCTATAAGAGCTGTAAGAAAATTTTCATTAGCAGATGCTAGTGCTTCATTTTCATCAATTTTGACAATTATTGCCCATTTTTCATTATAAACTTTGACTGGTGCATAGGAAAGAATCACAGGATTATTAAGATAATCTATACCAAGTGTTGTTTTACTAGTACCAGCTAGTGCATCTCTAACAGTTGATGTGTCTACCTTGTAGTTTCCAATAGTAGTCTTCGCTTTTTGAGTCGCTGTATCAAAAGCTTGTATTTTATTTAAAAAACGGCTGTCATTACGCATTGTTAAGTCTGTTCCTACAAGAAAAGCTTCTCCACTTTTCCCAAGTCCAACTTTATCCACTTGATTGTTAAAGTTCATGATTTGATTGATTTTATTTTTTGGTAATTGAAAAATAATTGAACCCTCATTATCTTCACCAAAATAGATTGGCATACCTATAAAAGCAACTTCTGTATTGTATGCAGGTTCATAAATAGAAAAATCTTCAAATATGGCTTGCCCTCGTTTGGCTTTTTGAGTCTTTTTAAAAGCACGTGCAAGACCTGTATCTGAGTATGTGCCTTCTAAAAGGTTAGTTCCTGTATCGGTGTTTTTGAGTACACTATAGACAATGTCACCGCTTGCATTAACCAAGTAGAGATCATTACGTCCAAACTCTTTTAAAATTGCACTCATAATAGGATGTTGTTGTACATGAAGCTCAGAGTATTCCGTTTGAAACTCTTTATCCATTTTATGGAGTTCTTTTTTATTATAGGGATTTGGATTTTTAATGATGTATAGGTACTGCAAGACTAAAGCTTTGTCACTTTGAGGTAAGTATTTACTGAGCTCTCGTTTTGATGGTGCACCAACTAGGTCATAGTTGTTATTTGCTAAGTATGAATTTTTATAGTATGCCATTAAAGCATTTTTTATCTTATCTCTGTCTATATCCAGTTCTTCAAGGTTTTCTAAAGCTTCATCATAGTTCCATAAAAGTTGCACAGTATTACTATTGTTAGCATGAGAATTTAGAATATATTTCATCTCTTCAAAATAATCTTCAATATGTTGAATCTTACTCATTTTTATAGAACTCATCTGTTCCATTCTTGTGTTTAGAATTTCATTTTTTGCACTTTGACTCACCGCATAAGCGACTCCGAAACCGAGTATCACAGAAGCCATGATAAAAAATGTAATTATTCTAAAGTTGATGCTTTTTGTATTCATTTGGTGTACCTGCATAATATTAATTTTTTATATTCTTACATAATTTAATAGACTTCTTGCATAAGTAGTCTAAGTTATTTACCTAAATATAGTTGTCGAGGACGGGCAATCTTCATGCCTTTACCTTGTTTAAACTCAATCCACTGGGTAATCCATCCAACAGTACGTCCAATTACGAAAATAGGAGTAAACATTGAAGTTGGAATTTGTAGTGCAGTTAAAATGATTCCAGAATAAAAGTCTATGTTGGGATAAAGTTTTCTACTTACAAAGTATTCATCATTTAGTGCTATTTCTTCTATCTTTCTTGCAATTTTCATAAGATTTGAGTCAAGTTTGAGTTCATCTTGGAGTTGTAGTTGTAACTCTTTTAAAACTTTTGCTCTTGGGTCAAAGTTTTTGTAAACACGATGTCCAAAACCCATAAGTTTAAACTCATCATCAGGGTCTTTTGCTCGTGCTATAAAAGCATCTACATTCTCAACACTGCCTATCATCTCAAGCTGTTTAATAACGGACTCATTCGCTCCGCCATGAGCTCGCCCCCAAAGAGCAGATACCCCAGCACTTATAGCTACATAAGGGTGTGCTCCTGTTGAAGCTACATTTCTTACACTTGTGGTAGAAGCATTTTGTTCATGGTCAGCATGGAGGATAAAGATGGTATCGAGTGCTTTTATCTCTATCTCTTTTATAGCTCGTTCACCATCTAAGTCTATGTGCATTTTTCCACCAGGATAAGCACGCATCATATAAAGAAAGTTCTCTGTATAGCTTTTAGTAATGTCAGGCTGAATAAAACATGCTCCAATGGATTGTCTATATGCAAACGCGGCGATTGTAGGCATTTTAGCAACTATGCGCCTTGCCATTCTCTGGTATTCACTCTCTTTGCATAATTCCAAATGGTTAAAGTGAAAGGTCGAGAGGGCAGCTGTTGCAGCTGTAAGTGTTGCCATAGGGTGAGAACCTGCTGGAAAAGCTCGAAAGAGTTGGGCAAGTTCTTCATTTAAAAAAGAACGATGGCGAAGTTCTAGGTCAAATTCTTTTGTTTGTAGTTCATTAGGCATAGAGTCATTTAACAAAAGGTAGCAGACTTCTAAGTAACTCTTACTCTTTGCTAACTCTTCTATCTCAATACCGCGATATCGAAGTTCCCCTTTGTCACCATCGATATAAGTGATAGAAGAGTTACAACTAGCAGTAGATGTATAACCATTATCATATGTAAATAGACCAGTTTCAGCATAAAAATTTGATATATCTACAACACTAGGTCCTCTAGTACCATCTAAAATTTTTAAATCATAACTTTTTCCTGTTCTGTTGTCTGTTATTGTTACTGTGTTAGGCATGGTATATCCTTCAAAGAAAATATTTAATGTTTCTATTGTAACTAAATTAGTATAAAATACAAAATATAAATAAGGAAAACTGATAGATGCAAATACGAGAGATGAATTTAAAAGAGTTAGATGTAGTGTATGAAGTTTTATCGCAACTTCGAGATGACTTGAGCTTTAAAGAATTTGATGATTTAGTTTATGATATGCGACACATGGACTATAAAATGATAGGTCTATTTGAGAGGGATAAACTCATAACTTATGCAGGAGTTGCTGTACAGACAAACTTTTACGATAAACGCCACCTTTTTGTATTTGACTTTGTAACAGATGCCCCTTATCGTTCAAAAGGCTTTGGTAAAGAGATGCTGGACTACTTAAAGTCTTATGCAAAAACTGCTATGTGTGAAAAAGTAGTATATGCTAACTAGCTTTTAGCACAGCACTTTTTATACTTTTTGCCACTCCCGCAAGGACAACTCTCATTTCTCTCTACTTTAGAGTTATAAAGTTCACCATCTTTGTACTTCCAAACGCCATTTTCTAAGACAAAATTACTTTTTTCATGAAGTACTTGTATCTGCTTTTTATCTCTGTAGTATGCTTTAAACTCCACAGTATTTTTTTCATCATCAACTTTTAAAACATCGAGTTTTAACCAGTCAACATGAGAAGAAAAATCTTCTATGAGTTCTATATCTGCTTCATACTGATTCTCTTTTACACTGCTGAGAAGTAAGTACCGAGCATCTGCATTTACATAAGCAGAGTATCTACTGCGCATCAACTCTTCAGGGGAACTGATAACTCTCACGGCACTTATAATCTCACCACAACATTTCTCATACTCTTTATCTAAACCACATATACACATAAGAATCCATTTTTTAGATAGAATTATACTAGTTTTAAATAAAGGTTGATGTTAATGAAAATAAAGTCACTGTTTATATCAGCAAAAGAAGTCAACTCAGGTATGCTATTTGTCTCAATGGGAATGATGGAGATACTCAAGCGTAACTTAGAGCGAGTTGCTTTTTTTCGTCCTATCATCTATAAAAAGTCTATTGTTGATGGAGATATAGAGTTTATACGAGAGCGTTATAACCTATGTATAGATTATGAAGAGGCATATGGTTTTGATGTTGCATATGTAGAAGATATGATCTCTAAAAACAAAACAAAAGAGCTTATAAATCAACTCCTCCATAAGTTTAAAAAACTAGAAGCAGAGTATGACTTTGTTTTGTGTGAGGGGATACGAAGCTCTTTTTTAAATGCCAACATTGATTTTGATGTAAATATGAAAATAGCACAAAACTTTGGGGCTTCATATATTAACATCATAAATGCCAAAGACTCTAGCCCAAAAGAAATCTATGAATCTGTTTTAAGAGAGAACAAAACACTTACATCTTCAGGCTGTAAACACTTCGCAACTTTTATAAATAGAGTAGAAAAAGAAAAACATGATGCTTTGAGTAAAAAGCTCAAAAACTATGCACAGACAACATATATCTTAGATGAGATAGAAGAGTTAAGCCTTTTAAGTATACAAGATGTTTTAGAAGCTTTAGACGCAAAGCCTATCCTTTACTCAAAAGAGGATAGTACGAGAAGTATTCGTGCTGTAAAAGTAGCTGCACTCTCACTCGACAACTTTTTAGATTTCATTGAAGAGGATGACTTAGTCATAGTGCCACCAGATCGATCAGAGATAATTCTTGGTCTGTATGGTGCACTTTTTTCTAATGAATATCCAAATATATCATGCATAATATTTCCATTAGGAATGAAAGCCCATCCAAACATTCAAAAACTCATAAAAGGGCTAAGTAAGTTTAATATTCCTCTTCTTTCAGTGACAACAGATACATACAATACTGCCCGTCAACTGACAAAAATACACTCGAGAATACGTGTAGATAGCACTAGAAAAATAGCCCTCTCTTTAGGACTCTTTAATGCTAGTATAGATACTCCATATATAGAAAAGAAGATACAGAGCTCAAGAAGTGATGTGATGACCCCTATCATGTTTGAGTATAAACTCTTTGCTATGGCAAGTGCTATGAAAAAAATCATTGTTCTTCCTGAGAGTAGCGATGAGAGGATTTTACGAGCTGCTGAAATAGTCATAAACCGTGGTGTAGCAAATATCATCTTACTCGGTGATCCTGTGGAGCTAAAGGAAGTGTACCTGCGTTTAGGTTTAAAATTAGAAGCAGCACAGATAATAGAGCATACTAAATCAGAACTAATGGATACATTTGTAAACAAGTTCTATGAGATACGTAAAGAGAAAGGTTTAACACTTGGAGCGGCTAAAGATGCAATGTACCATGCTAACTACTTTGCTACTATGATGGTTGAGTTAGGTTATGCAGATGGCATGGTAAGTGGGGCAATAAACTCTACTGGAGATACAATCAGGCCAGCACTTCAGATAATCAAAACAGCCCCAAATGTTTCAGTAGTATCGAGTGTCTTTTTTATGTGCCTTGATACAAAGGTTTTAGTCTATGGGGATTGTGCAATTAACCAAGACCCAGATGCCGCAACACTTGCCCAAATTGCTCTAGCTTCTGCTCAAACTGCTCGTGTCTTTAACATCGAACCTAAGGTCGCGATGCTCTCTTATTCAACAGGAGAGAGTGGTTCTGGTGCTGATGTAGACAAGGTGAGAGAAGCAACAAAACTCATCAAAAAAAGAGCACCCCAACTTTTAATAGAGGGTCCTATTCAATATGATGCCGCAGTAAACATGGCTGTTGCAAAGAAAAAACTCCCTAACTCAAAAGTAGCAGGAGAAGCAAATATTCTTATATTTCCAGACCTAAATACAGGAAACAATACCTATAAAGCAGTACAGCGTTCAAGTAGTGCAGTTGCCATTGGTCCAATACTCCAAGGACTAAATAAACCAGTAAATGATCTTAGTCGTGGTTGTTTAGTCGAAGATATAGTAAATACAGTAGCCATTACAGCCATACAAGCGGGAGAGAAGTAGATGAAGATAGCAGTTATAAATGCAGGAAGTTCTTCTTTAAAGTTTAAACTTTTTTTTGATGCCAGAGGCTGAGGTTTTGTATGAGAAAATTGTCGAAAATATTGGTGAGAAAGAGGGTGCATTTAAGACTCATGAAGAGGCTTTAACCCAAATTATGCAATAGAGATTTCTAAAGATTACCTATGCTTGTGCT
>DQSP01000053.1 GCA_015663215.1 Sulfurimonas sp. | reverse complement strand
TTACCAGTTATAATACCAGTTGCTATAAGTGCAACACCAAGAGCCATACGAAATTTACTACAAAATGATCTTACTTTGTTATAATCCATTGAAAATACCTTTATGTTTTTATAAATATTTCGTAATTATATCTATATTAAGTAAAATTAATCCAAAAGTGGATAAAATCGCATTAATAAATAAGGAATAATTAATATGAAAGAATTTATATATAACGAAATGATGGTTCATGTAGCTGTTTGTACTAATAAAACACCCCAAAATGTTTTAATCATTAGTAATAATGCAGATGGTTTTGTAACAGAGATGAAAAAGCATGATGATATAGCTTACAAAGTAATCGCTGCAAGTGCAAGTGCGTTGCGCGAGGTAGCTGATTCTGCTTTTGATGTTGTTATCAGTGAATTAGACTCTGATGCTGCTGTTTTAGCACACTTTAACCGTGTTTTAAAAGATGATGGTCTTTTGGTAACTAAACATCCATCTTTGGATAATGTAGAAGATAACACTCAGATTATGCAAATATTAGGTAAATATACTAAAATTATCATGCCTTTTAACTTGGGAAATGGCGAAACTGCACTTTTAGCATCTAAAGAGTACCACCCAACTGCTGACATTATTTTACACCGTACTGATATGCTTGATGGTTTAGAGTACTACAACTGTGATGTTCACCCTGCTGCGTTTGCAATGGGAAATAACATCCGTAAAGCTTACTTAGGTGTGATTAAAAACTAATGGCTTATGAGTATGCTATCGCACTTACTGGAAGTATTGCTACTGGAAAAAGTACTGTAGCTTCACTCTTAGCCCTTAATGGTATGCGCATCATTGATGCAGATACTATCTCCCATGAGATACTTGATGCTTCTGCTTCTTGGGTGGAAGAGACTTTTGGAAAAGAGTACCTACGTTTAGGTAAGGTAAATCGTCCTAAGCTTGGGACATTGGTGTTTTCAGATGACACGGCTAAAAAGACTCTTGAAGAGTTTTTGCATCCAAAGATTCAAGCCGAGATTCTCAAACGCAGTGAGAAACAAGATAGACTCAAATTTCCTTATCTTATCGACATCCCTCTTTTCTTTGAAAACTCTAACTATGATATACAAGATAGTGTTGTTGTTTTTACTCCCCCAGAGGTACAACTTGAGCGTTTTATGAAACGTAATGGTTACACACAAGAAGAGTCACTTAAACGAATAGCTACACAATTTCCTATACAAGAGAAAAAAGATAGAGCGACTTGGGTTATAGATAACTCTACTACACTGAAGCATTTACAACAAGAGTGTGAAGATTTTGTGGCTATAATAAAAGAGAAATATTTAAAGTAGAGGTACTTACAGATGAACTTGAGTAAATATAGTGCAAGTGGTAATGATTTTGTTATATTTTCAGATGAAAGAAAAGAAGATAGAGCAGAGTTAGCAAAAGTACTATGTCATCGCCAAAATGGTGTTGGTGCTGATGGTTTAATAGTTCTTGTTCCTCATGAAACTCTAGACTTTGAGTGGGAGTTTTATAATGCAGATGGAAGTCTTGCAGATATGTGCGGTAATGGCAGCCGTGCAGCCGCTCACTATGCACTTAACCATGGTAAAGCTAGCGAGACTATGAGCTTTATGACTGGTGCTGGTGTGATAAACGCAGAGGTGAGTGAGAATACCTCTAAGGGTGCGATGGTTAAAAGTGAACTTACACCTCCTGTTATCATCGAAAAAAATATAAATTATAATGACAAATCTTGGTGGTTAATAAATACAGGTGTGCCTCACTTGGTATGTATACAAGAGAATGTAAATAGCTTTGATATAGAAGAAGCGAGAGAGTTACGTCACAAATACAATGCCAATGTAAATATTTGTTGTGTTGTGGGTGAAAACTTACAAGTACGAACTTATGAACGCGGTGTTGAAGATGAAACACTTGCATGTGGAACTGGCATGGCAGCTTGTTTTTATAGAGCACTACTTGAAAAAGAGGTAAGTGAAAGTATAGAAGTCTATCCAAGAAGTGGAGAGACTCTTTATCTTGGTGTCAATGAGAGAACTATTACATTTAAAGGAAGAGTTGTTAACACTTTTAATACAGTGTGGGAAGTGTAGTCAGTTAAGATTTTGTGTTAAAGCACTGGAATTTAGAGTCCAGCTGCTTCAACAATTTTTGCTTGATTGTCTGCTATGAGAGGTTCTACAACTTCATCAAGAAGTCCCCCATTCATAATCTCGTTTAAGCGGTAGAGCGTTAAATTTATTCTATGGTCACTCATTCGGTTTTGTGGGTAGTTATATGTACGAATACGTCCAGATCTATCACCAGTTCCTACTTGTGCTGCTCTCTCTGCTGCATTTTCAGACTGTTGTTCTTGCATTTGAAGGTCATAAAGTCTTGCTTTAAGAACTTTCATCGCTTTTTCACGGTTTTTATGCTGTGACTTTTGATCTTGGTTGGTTACAACTAAGCCAGACGGTAAGTGAGTAATTCTAACTGCGGAGTCAGTAGTGTTTACAGACTGTCCACCACATCCAGAAGAACGCATAACGTCAATTTTGAGGTCTTTATCTTCAATGATTACTTCAACATCATCAACTTCAGGCATAACTGCTACTGTAATTGCTGATGTGTGAACTCGTCCTTGAGACTCAGTTTGTGGAACACGCTGAACTCTATGAGTTCCGCCTTCGTATTTCAAACGACTATAAACCTGTTCACCTTTGATAAGGGCAGTTATCTCTTTGTACCCACCTGCATCAGAGGGAGATGAAGATAAAAGTTCTATCTTCCACTCTCTTAAGTCAGCATAACGAGTGTAAGCATCAAATAAGTCACCTACAAATATGGCAGCCTCATCACCACCAGCACCAGCACGAAGCTCCACGATGATATTTCTATCATCATTTGGATCTTTTGGTAGTAGTAGTACTTTTATCTCTTCTTCGAGTTCTGGTTTTCGAGGTTCAAGTTCTTTGAGTTCCTCTTTTGCCATCTCTCCCATTTCTGAATCATTCAGCATCTCTTTAGCGTCTTGAATATCTGCAATTAAAGCTTGATACTCTCTTGCTTTTTCAACGATAGGTAAAAGGTTTGATTGCTCTCGTGAGAGGTCTGTCATACGTTTGATGTCAGAGGTGATGTCAGGTGAACTCAGCAATTCACCGAGTTCATTATAGCGGTTGATAAACGGGTTGAGTTTATCTGCGAGCATAAATTATGCTCTAATTATATAGCGTTTACAGATTTGTGTAGACGACTTACTTTTCTAGCAGCAGTCTCTTTTTTAAGAATACCTTTGCTTACAAATTTGTGAATCTGTTGGTTAGCAACTTTGAATGCAGCTTGTGCTTCTTCTTTGTTGCCAGCTTCAACTGCTGAGTTTACATCTTTAACTATGTTTTTAAGACGAGTTCTGTAAAAACGGTTACGTTCAGTACGAACGAGTGTTTGACGAATTCTCTTTATTGATGACTTGTGATTTGCCATTATGAGTCCTTTTTGGAATTTAAGTTCGCAATAATAGTATAAAAATAATTAAAATTAAGTTAAAGGGTGGTAAAATGCTTTAATTCGTGGTTACCGTCTGTGCAAAGCAAGTAAATAAGAGAGCAAATCCTCCCTCCGGTCTGAGTCTCTTATTTACTTGCTTTGCACAAACTACCGCAAAAGTTAAATATTTTTTTGGAAGATGGGGGGGGGAGAATAGATTATGAAATTATTCGGAACAGATGGTGTTAGAGGGGAAGCTGGTACATTTTTGAGTGCTGAAGTTGCTATGAAAGTGGCAATGGCCGCTGGAATACATCTTAAAAGTAAGGCTGTGACCAATAGAATCCTTGTAGGAAAAGATACTCGTCGTAGTGGTTATATGATAGAGAATGCTATTGTTTGTGGGCTTACGGCTATTGGGTATGATGTTATTGAAGTGGGACCTATGCCAACTCCTGCTATTGCTTACATTACTCAGAACATGCGTTGTGATGCTGGAATTATGATATCTGCTTCACATAACTCTTATGAAGATAACGGCATAAAGTTTTTTGATGGACATGGAGATAAATTTCCTAGTGAAGTAGAAAAAAGTATAGAAGATATATACTTTAATGCTCAAAAAATTCAAGAAGCACAAGTTACTGGTACTAAGATAGGAAAAGCAAAACGTATTGATGATGTTATCGGGCGCTATATTGTGCAACTTAAAAACTCTTTTCCAGTTGAGATGACACTTCAAGGGATGCGAATAGTTCTTGACACGGCAAATGGAGCAGCTTACAAAGTAGGACCAACTGTTTTAGAAGAGTTGGGTGCTGAGGTTATCATCCTTAACAATAAACCTGATGGGTATAACATCAATGAAAATTGTGGAGCACTGCATCCTAAAGGTGTAAGTGATGCTGTTATTGAGTTTAGAGCTGATTTGGGGATTGCACTTGATGGGGATGCGGATAGACTTGTAGTAATTGATGAAAAGGGTGAGGTTGTTGATGGGGATCAGCTAATCGGTGCTCTTGGGGTTCATCTTAACGAGAGAGGATGTCTTAAAGGCAAGGGTGTTGTAGCAACTGTTATGAGTAACCAAGGTCTCGGTGACTACATGGATGCAAATGGTCTTAAACTTTGGCGTTCAAATGTTGGAGATAAACATGTCTTGGAAATCATGAAAAAAGAGGGAATAAACTTTGGGGGAGAACAGAGTGGACATGTGATAATGCACGACTTCGCAAAAACTGGAGATGGACTTGTGAGTGCTTTACAAGTTCTTGCTCTATTGTTAGCGAAAAAAGAGAAGGCTTCAGAGGTTCTACGACCTTTTAAACTTTATCCTCAAAAACTTGTAAACCTTCGTGTGAAAAATAAGATTCCTCTTGATAGCATTGAGGGGTTACAGGAAAAACTGACTGCACTTGAGGCAGAAGATATACGACATCTTGTGCGCTACTCAGGAACTGAAAATAAACTTCGTATTTTACTTGAAGCAAAAGATGCAAAACTTATGAATGCCCGTATGGATGAGATGAGTGAGTTTTTTACTAAAGTTTTAAATGCTTAGTCATACTCTGCGTTTAACCGCTGTTCTCTTTTTTACTCTTTTTGGTGTTTTTATTATAGACCAAAATATTAAGATGCTTTTTGTGGATGGCTTTCGTTACTATAGTGAATATTTTGATTTGATACTTGTTTATAATAAAGGTGTAGCATTTTCAATGTTTGCATTTTTACAAGAGTACCTAAAATACATACAATTAGTTTTAGTTACCGGTGTTTTAGTTTATGTATTTTTCTTAAAAAAACTCTGTTATGCCATACCTGCAGGGCTTTTACTTGGTGGAGCTTTTTCAAATATTTATGATAGGTTTATTCATGGTGGGGTTGTTGATATGTTTTACTATCATGCTTGGCCATATCCTCTTTTTAGGCTTCATGGTTTTGCAGTTTTTAACTTTGCAGATGTGATGATAGATGTGGCTGTTGTTTGGATACTCATTTTAAATTTTAAGCCGAATCTTTGTAAAAGCTAATTAAAAGCAGTATTTTGCTAAAATACAGCAAAATAATAGTTATTTAATTGACTAAGAAACATAAAATAAAGGAAATTGATGGAAATCAAATCAAATAAAATCGACAGTGCAAACGCAGAGATATCTGCTACAATCTCTATGGATGAGATAAATGCCAACTTAGAAAAGATAGCTAAGCAGTTTAGTAAAACTGCTAATGTTCAAGGTTTCCGTAAAGGTAAAGTTCCTGTTGCAATCGTGAAAAAACAGTATGGTCAAAAACTAGTAGAAGATGCTGAAGCTGAAGCACTTCGTGAAGTAATGGCTGCTGGTTTAAAAGAACTTGATATCTCTAACGAGTCTTTAATGGGTGAGCCTAATATCACTAAATTTGAGAAAAGTGATGACAAAATAGAAGTAGCTATAAAAGTTGCAACTCGTCCTAGTATAAAGCTTGATGATTTAACTAAGTCTGTTCCTGATTTTAAAAAGCCTGTTATCTCCGATAAAGATGTAAATGAGAGAGTGAAGCAACTAGCAGAACAAAATGCTCCTTTAGTTGACATCAAACGCAATCGTAAGATGAAAGATGGTGATACTGCTGTTATCGACTTTGAGGGTTCTATTGATGGTGTTTTATTTGATGGTGGGGCTGGTAAAGACCATGCACTTCTTCTAGGTTCTAACTCTTTTATTCCTGGTTTTGAAGAGCAACTTATCGGTGTGAAACGTGATGAAGAAGTTGTTATTAAAGTAACTTTCCCTGAGAACTATGGTGGAGATCTAGCTGGTAAAGATGCTGAGTTTAAAGTAAAAGTAAATCAAGTTCAAGTAAAAGAAGAAGTTGAAATTAACGATGAACTAGCAAAAAAAATGATGCCAGGTGAAGAAAATGCTTCTTTAGAAGAACTTACTAAGCAAGTAAAAACACAATTAGAAAACGAAGCACTTGGAAAACTTTATAACGAAGACCTTAAGCCAAAACTTCTTGACACTTTAGTAAATGCATTGACTTTTGACCTTCCAGAATTTGTTGTTGAACAAGAGATAGATATGGCACTAAACAAAAAAGCGGGAACTATGACTGAAGAAGAAGTTCAAGAACTTCGTGATAGTAAAGAAAAGCTTGACACACTTCGTGAAACTTTCCGTGAGGATGCTGTTAAAAGTGTAAGAGCTACATTTATCATCGATTCTATTGCAATTGAGAAAGGTGTGAAGATAGAAGAGCAAGAAGTTATGCAGACTATCTACTACGAAGCGATGCAGATGGGTCAAGATCCTCAAAAAGCTTATGAGCAGTATAAAGATGCTGGATATTTACCAGCTATCCAAATGTCTATGGTAGAAGATAGAGTTTTATCTGGTCTTCTTAACGACAAGATAGCGTAAGTTATGTCTTACATACCATATGTAGTAGAAAAAAGTGGACGTGGTGAGCGTTCTTATGATATTTTTTCTCGTTTATTAAAAGATAGAATTATCATGCTTAGTGGAGAAGTTAACGATCAAGTTGCTTCTACTATCGTAGCTCAATTTTTATTTCTTGAAGCGGAAGATCCTGAAAAAGATATTTACTTCTATATCAACTCTCCAGGTGGTGTTGTAACTGCAGGAATGGCGATTTTTGATACTATGAATTATATTCGTCCTGATGTTGCGACTATTTGTATTGGTCAAGCGGCTTCTATGGGTTCATTTTTACTTACAGCAGGTGAAAAAGGAAAGCGTTATGCTCTTCCTCATGCTCGTATTATGATTCACCAGCCTTCAGGTGGTGCTCAAGGGCAATCTTCTGACATTCAGATTCAAGCGGCTGAAATACAGCGAATGAAAGATGAACTTAATGGTATTATCGCTAAAAATACAGGGCAAACTATCAAACAAGTTGAAAAAGATACAGATCGTGATAACTTTATGAGTGCAGCAGAAGCACAAAAATATGGTATGATTGACGAAGTACTTATAAAGAACGATAAAAAGTAAGGATTAATAGATGGCAGGAACTCTTAGAAGTAGAAAGCGCAGAAACATAGATGATACTGTGGAAGAAGCACCTACTAAACAAGCACTTGCTATCGAGCCTTTAGGGGTAAGTCATGCTACAAGTGACATCGAAATTTATGCCAAAGAAGTACTCCACTCTCTTATATCTGATAACCTACCTCCTACTCCAAATAATTTCTCACTCTATTTTGATAGACTTTTAGAAGAAAAAAGTGATAGTTTACGCAAGCAAATACACTCTATGTTAGAGTTAGAAGAGAGTAATGATGCAGAAAATAGTATTCAACTAGAGCAAACACTTAAACAGGGGTTTAGTTCTATAAAAGGTCTTCTAGGAACTACTGCTAATCTTTATAAAAATATGTCTTTAATGACAAAAATCTTAGAGCAACGTAAAAAAGAACTAGCGAATCATCCTGCAGCTCAAGAAGCAATAGGTATTATTACTACACTTGAAGGTGATGTAGATAAGCTCAACTCTATTTTAAAAACACAAAGTTCTCAGATGAAAACCATTTATGACGATACTGCAAAGATTGTCAAAAAAGTAGAAAATGAAACTATTTTTGATAATCAATATGAGGTCTATAATAAACGCTATCTTCTGACTAAGTTAGAGCAAGAAATGGGCTTAGTAAAAGAGTTCAACCATGCAAGTTCTCTTATAATGATAGAGCTCTCAAGAGACTTGAAAAAGAGTATAAACAACGAAAAAGCAACTCTTTTAATGACAAGAACAATCGCTAGACTACTACTGAAAACATCAAGAAGAAGTGATATTGTTGCTCATTATGGGAAGGGTGTATTTGTGATGTTACTCAAGCATACAGATATTAAGAGTGCTGAAAAAGCGAGTGAAAGACTAAGTGACTTAGTATCAAACTCGAACTTTTTCTTAGCCGACCGTGAAATTCAGCTCAAGATTTCTATCGGGGTAACAAATGTAGATTGTGTTTACTCTGTTGAAGAGATAATAGTGAGTGTAATGGATGGAATTGAAGCTGCATACACAAAAAAAGATGTAGACTATGCAGTCTCTTTAAGAAGTTAGTTAAATACGATGAAGCTCACAATAATAGAATACCCAGATAAAAAACTACGTTTAAAATCAGAAGAAGTAAAAGTATTTGATGCTAAGTTTCATGACTTACTAGACTCTATGAACGATATAATGATAAATACAAATGGTATTGGACTTGCAGCAATTCAAGTTAATCATCCTGTTCGTGCAATCCTTTTAAATATTCCTAATGAAGACAATGAACAACCTCCTGAGAACTTATTAGAGCTTATCAACCCTGTTATTACTAAAAGTAGTGGTGAAATTCTTTATGATGAAGGGTGTTTGAGTGTTCCTACTTTTTACGAAGAGACAACACGTGCTGAATTTTTAACACTTAGTTATCAAGATAGAGATGGAAATACTAAGGTTATTGAAACTGAGGGTCTTGTAAGTATTGCTATTCAGCATGAAATAGATCATCTAGAAGGTATTTTGTTTATAGATAAACTATCATATTCAAGACGTAAGAAGTTTGAAAAAGAGTACAAGCGTATGTTGAAAGAGAGAAAAAAGTCTTAAAGTATGGCATTCTGTCATATTTCTTACAATTAGAAAAAAATCCCGTTATTATCAGAACAATCTAATAAAGGTTGTTATTATGAAAAGAGTTTTTTGTGCTACTTATGAGGGCATCGATGCAAAAGTAGTGGAAGTAGAAAGTACTTTAACGAAGGGTTTGCCCTCTTTTGGTCTTGTCGGTAAAGTGAGTATGGAGATCAACGAAGCTAAAGAGAGAGCTAAATCTGCTCTGCTGAGTAACGATTTCAAATTTCCTCCTAAACGCATAACGATAAACTTAGCCCCGAGTGACTTAAAAAAAGAAGGTAGTCAATTTGACCTTAGTATGGCACTTCTTATAGCTATTTATGACCTAGAAGAAGAGCTTGAAGAGTGGTTTGTCTTTGGTGAACTTGGACTTGATGGGGCTGTAAAAGAGAATAAGCAACTTTATCCACTACTGCTATCACTAGCAAACCAAAATATTATACAAAGAGCAATAGTTCCTTTTGAATCTTTAGAAAAACTCTCAAAAATCCCTAATGTATCTTTTTATGGTGTGAAAACTCTTAATGAAGCTGTCACATTACTTCGTAACCAAACAAGTGCAACTCCGAGTATGAGTAAATCTGAGATAGAGTACCCCTCCTATGAAGTCGAAAATGAAAAGTACTACTATGTGAAAGAGTATGATGAAGATTTTTTAGATGTAAAGGGTCAAGAAGTTGCGAAGAGAGCTGCTTTAATAAGTGCAGCAGGTTTTCATAACATAATCTTCGAGGGAAGCCCTGGTTGTGGTAAGAGTATGATAGCATCACGACTGCGTTACATACTTCCTTCTATGAGTACAAATGAAATTCTTGAACTTGCTAAACTACAAGTTTTAGATGATAAGGAGCCACTCTTTAAGCCCCATAGAAATATGCAAACAGTACATCATACTTCTACAAGTGCTAGTGTCTTTGGAGGTGGAAGTCATAAAGCAAAAATTGGAGAAGTTGGGTTGGCTCATAATGGAATTCTATTTTTTGATGAGTTACCACACTTTTCTAAAGCTGTTTTAGAATCTCTACGAGAGCCAATGCAAGATGGAAAAATACGAATATCTCGTGTAAACTCTAAGGTCGAGTACCCTGCTGATTTTCTATTTGTAGGTGCTATGAACCCATGCCCTTGTGGAAACTTGTTAAATGAATTTAAAGAGTGTCGCTGTAATGAACTTGAGATACAAAGATATAAAAATAGGCTCTCAGATCCTTTTTTAGATAGAATAGACTTAAATGTAGTGATGCAAAATGTTTCTCCTTCTGATAAACCAAGTTTGAGTTCTAAAGAGATGCATAAGAAAGTAGTCCAAACACACATTATCAACAAAAAACGCGGACAGAAAAATTTTAATGCGAAATTGAGTGATAAAGAGATAGAAGAGTTTTGTGTTTTGGATGATGAGGCGAGAGCTACTTTAGATATGGCAACAAGTCGTTTTAGCTTATCTTTTAGAAGCATAAAAAAGGTGCAAAAAGTAGCTCGAACTATTGCTGATTTGGATGAGTGTGCAGATATACAAAAGAGCCATCTTTTAGAAGCTCTCTCGTATAGGTATCGTTAAAATTTAAACGTTATAGTATGTCGCGTTTGGATGGTAAACAACAAGAGCAGATGTTGATTGCTCAGGATGTATCTGAAAAGTCTCACTAAGCTCTATACCAAACTCTTCAGGCTTTAAGAGATTAAAAAGAGGGCGGTTTAGCTCAAGGTCAGGACATGCTGCATAACCAAAACTATAACGGCTTCCTTGATACTTGTTCATCTGTACATCTGCGAGTGTCGGTTTTTCACCCTCTGCGATGTTTAGGTCAAGGCGAATTTGCTTGTGTGCTATCTCTGCAAGTGCTTCTGCAAGTTCAACACCAAGCCCATGAAACTGATAGTACTCAGTATAATTACCCTCATCATAGATAAGTCGCTCAGCATCACTTAGTTTAGCCCCTGCGCTTACACAACTAAGTGCTATAACATCATGTCTATCTGAGTGAAAGAAGTCACTTAACGCACGGTGTGGTGCTTTTCTTTGACGTGGAAAAGAGAACTTCTCTACTGCATTTGCTCTTACATCTTCTAATGAATCTCGGTTTACTTCAGAATCGCTAAAATAACCCTCACTCTCATCAAAGATCAGAAGTTCTTTATCATCACTTCTACAAGGCCAATAGCCATAAATGATAGTAGGTTCAAAAAGTTTTTCATCTAAAAACTGTTTTTTGAGTTTTTCATATGCAGGCCAAACGAGTTCATCGAGTTGCTTTTGATATGCCTCTTTTTCCATCCCCTTAGAGCTATAACCCCAACGTGATTTAAAAAGAATTTTATGGTTTATCCATTCAAAGGCAATCTCAATTTGCTGTTGTGTGAGTTTTATCTCTCGACGTCCCCAAAATGGAGGAGTGGGAATCTTTACATCACGAGTAGGCATTTTGAGTTCTTCAAAAGGAGGAATGATAATCTCTTCTTTAACAACTCTCTCAATCACTGGCGCATCAGGATGCAAGTTAGTATCCATATTCCCAGCTTCTATGCGACTCATAGCAGTAACACCATCAAAGGCATCTTTACAGTAAAATATCGGTCCATCGTAAGCAGGACGACAAAAATCATCTATAAAGTTTCGTGTCAGTGCCGCTCCACCTAAAAGGATAGGGATAGTTATGCCTTTGTCTTTGAGTATTGCTAAGTTTTCAAGCATAACTTGTGTTGATTTTACAAGCAGACCACTCATTCCAAGAGCTGAGATATGTTGCTTCTCCATAGTTTCTAAGAATGTTTCAAGGTGTACTTTTATACCAAGGTTTTCTACTTTATATCCATTGTTGGAAAGGATTATGTCTACAAGGTTTTTCCCAACATCGTGAACATCACCTTTTACTGTACCTAATGCGAGTGTTGTGTCAACATCTTTTTCGACTTTTGGTAAGTGAGGGTTTAGATGGTCAACTGTTTTTTTCATAGTCTCAGCGGATTGTAAAACAAATGGCAGTTGCATTTGACCACTACCGAAGAGTTCACCGACAACTTTCATAGCATCGATGAGTATTTCATTTACAATTACTTCAGGCTTTATCGTGTGACGTGCCTCTTCTACTAAAGGAATCATTCTATCTTTATCTCCATCCATAAGAAGTTTAGCAATTTTTTCTTCATCACTCATGGCAAGATACTCTTCATCTACTGCATCATTATCAACAGCTTCTTTAGTGCTAAAGTGCTCTATGAAAGTAAAAAGTGCCTCTCCATTTGGTTTGCGGTTAAAAATAAGATCATCACAAATCTCTTGTTCTTCTTTTGGGATTTTATTTAAAGGGATAATATGCTTAACATTTATGATAACAGATGTAAGTC
>DQSP01000041.1 GCA_015663215.1 Sulfurimonas sp. | reverse complement strand
CTCTTCTCCACATCTCATATATCTCTTCACTGTTTGAAGAGATACTATCAACCATAACTGCATACGACTGTGCATGAAGTGCCTCTTCAAAAGCTTGTCGTACAAGGATTAGGTTTATCTCTGGACTTGTTATAAATGGATTTATGTTGTCAATCAAGTTATTTGTCTGCAAAGAATCCATAAAAATAAGTTGTGAAAGTGCTTTATCATAAGCATTTTTTTCAGGCTCAGTAAGTTGCTTATAATCCCTAACATCAGTTGTCATATCAACCTCTTTTGGAAACCAAGTATTATTTAGCATGATATCCCAAAGATTATATGCCCATTGATATTTTATATTGTTAAGTTCAAATATACCTGTTGGATCTCCACCAAATATTTTTCTTTCACTTACACTCTCTTGTGAGTCTGGGTTATAAACTTTTTTTCTCTCCACACTAATCCTTTTATGTTAACAGTTTTTTGATAGTATATCATTATGACTATAAAATATGATGAGATTGAACGACTACTTGCTATTGTGCCAGATCACCCTGCTATGAATATCTTTCACCTAAGTGATGGGCATATTGAGCTATCCAAACAACTGAATGACTTTGCTAAAAATAGAGAGTATGATTATGATTTAGCAATCATAAATGAAGATTTTTTAAATAAGTGCTTATCATGCGGATTAAAGCCTCACAAGTTAAATATAAATCAATCAAGATACAATCGACATTCAAAGATTTATGACTATATTTTTATAACTCTCAATCTTGACATGATAGTGGATAAAAAACTCTTCTTTACTAAAATTTATCATATTTGTAAAAATGCTTCTAAAGTGTTGATATTTTTAGAAAATGGTGACCACTACGAACTTGAAACTCTTCTAGAAGAGAGAAATTTTTTAGCAGCTAACTATATTGATATATCAACTGAGTATAGAGTTTACTCTCTGCAAAAGATGCATGGGTGGGGGAGTTACGACTTATAGTCGACACTTCCCACTACTACAACTACTATCTACATTGAAACTATCACTATATCCACAACTTGTACATTCGTAAATTACAAGTTTTGTTCCACTGCAACCTCCGCCTCGCTGATCTGCTAGTTCCATGCTCTCTTGTTTGCATTTTGGGCATTTTCCACTCTCTATAACTTTTAGTCTGTCGCCTTTTTCACTTATGTATGATGCATAAGCCCAAAGTAGTCCACCTATCACTGTTAAAGTGAAAGCTATATTCATAATCTCATAGAGTGTTACTGACAACTTAGGCACTCCATACTTCTATCGGCTACATCAGACTCTGCATCTGGAGATTGACTTCTTAGGTAGTAGGTAGATTTTAGTCCAAGTTTCCAACCTAGCATATAGATATCATTTAGAACTTTTCCACTTGCATTTTCAAGTTTCATAAAGATATTTAGGCTCTGTCCTTGGTCTATCCATTTTTGTCTTACTGCCCCTGCTTTGATAAGAAGTCTTTGATCTAGGTCATATGCTGGAATATAGTAACTCCATGTATCTACACTTAGTTTTGGAACAACTACGGGTATCATACCACTAAGGTTCTCTTCAAACCATTTTCTTTTGTAGATTGGCTCTATTGCTTGAGTTGTTCCAACTAAGATTGATATAGAACTTGTTGGAGCTATTGCCATCAAGTAACCATTTCTCATACCATCTTTTTTAACTTTCTCTTTAAGCTTTTTCCAGTCATAGGTATAACCAAAAAGCCCACCACGATTTGTAAGTTTTTTAGCTTCCTCGTTTGCAACATCAATAGGAAAAATTCCCTTGTCCCAGTTTGAACCCTCAAATGTCGGATAACTCTCTTTTTCAAGTGCTAGATTTGATGAAGATTTGATAGCATTGTAACTAATCATCTCCATAATCTCATCTATCTTTTCAAAATGCTCACCACTTCCCCACTCTATTTTAGCTTCTGCAAGCATTTGAGCTTCACCCATAACACCAAGTCCTATAGCACGACTCTCAAGATTTGTCTGTTTAACTTTTTCTAACGGATAGAAGTTAAGATCTATTACATTGTCAAGCATTCTTATAGCTATTGGCATAATTCGCTCTATATCTTCTTTGGTATTTATTTTAGAAAGATTTACACTAGCAAGATTACAAACGGCAGTTTGACCATCTTTTTTCTCTTTATCAACCATAAAAACTGCTTTTCCATCTATACTATCAAGTGCTGTTATCTTCTTTGCTTTTTTTGTAACTCCACTATCAACTGTTATCTCAGCTTCTTCATCATAGATAGCGATACTCTCATCAAAAAACTTTACTCTTACATTGTAGTGATTTGCATCAGTATTTTGAAATATCTCTGTACAAAGGTTTGAGCTTCTTATCGTTCCAGTATGAGGATTTGGATTTGCTTTGTTTGCATTATCCTTAAAACATAAAAATGGCATACCCGTTTCAAAATAACTAAGTAGTATTTTCTTCCATAAATCTTTAGCATTGATACTCTCTTTTAAAATACTATCAGCTGCTTCGTATTCTTCATATTTTGCTTTAAACTCTTCACCAGTTAACTCAGCCAAATCTCCTGTATCAAGTGGATCAAAAAGTGTCCATCTAGCATTGTTAGCTACTCGCTCCATAAAAAGATCATTTATCCAAAGAGCAGGAAATAGGTCATGAGCTCTTCGTCTCTCTTCTCCAGAGTTTTTTCTCAGATCTAAAAAGTCATTTATATCTATGTGCCAAGGCTCTATATATACAGCTATCGCACCTTTTCTAGTACCTAGCTGATCAACTGCAAGTGCAATATCATTTGCTATTTTTAAAAATGGTATTATTCCACCAGCTGCATTTTTATGACCATCTATACTACTTCCGATACCTCGAACTTTATTCCAGTCCCAACCAATACCACCACCAAACTTACTAAGTAGTGCCATCTCTTTATAGCTATCAAAAATTCCTTCGATATTATCAGGGGTGCTTCCTACATAACAAGAGCTTAACTGATGTCTTGGTGTTCTTGCATTTGAAAGAGTTGGAGTTGCTAACATTACTTCAAACTTACTTATTAGGTCATAAAAACTTTTTGCCCACTGCATTGAGTTGAATTCATTTTGAGCTAAGAACATAGCTATTGTCATAAACATATGTTGTGGTAACTCGATAGGATTTCCATCACCATCTTTTAGTAAGTATCTATCATAAAGTGTTCGTACACCTAGATATGTAAACTGTAAATCTCTTTCGGGTTTTATATAGTCGTTTAACTCTTCTAAGTCATATTTATCTTTAAGACCTTTTACTACTCTACCCTTGTTTTCTGCATTTTCTAAATAATCTTTTATATGAATATATCCACTAAACTTACTAACTTTGTGATATAAATCATATAAAAATAGTCTTGATGCAACAAATGTCCAATCAGGTCTATCAACATCGATTTTATCAACAGCAGTTTTTATCAAAGTTTGTTGTATCTCTTCTGTTGTTATCTTATCTCGAAACTGTATTCTAGCATCCAGTTCAAGCTCACTTTGACTAACATTGTCAAGACCCTTTACAGAGTCTTTAGTAAATTTTTGAATCTTTGTAATATCTAGTGACTCTATACGACCATTTCTTTTTACAACTGTTATCATTTTACTTGTCATTATTTAAAAACCCTTTTAAAGATAGCATCAACATTTTTAGTATAATAGTCATAGTTAAAGCACTCTCTTATCTGCTTTTCACTCAAACTCTCTCTTAACTCTTTATCATCAAGGAGGTAACCAAGATATAACGATTCACCATTTTCATTAAGTGGTGATTTACCCTCTTGTATCTCTTCCCAAACTTTCATAGCATTTCTTTGAACAATTCTATAAGCATCTTCTCTTTTAACACCTTTAAGCGGAAGCTCAAGAAGTACTCTTTGTGAAAATACTAATCCACCTGTAAGATTTAAGTTTCTCATCATATTTTTTGGCATAACAGTTAAGTTTTTGATAACACCTGTCATGCGATTCATCATAAAATCACATGTAATAAATGCATCAGGTAACCAAAATCTCTCAGTTGAACTATGTGAAATATCTCTCTCATGCCATAGTGCTACATTTTCCATAGCAGGAGTTACATATGCTCTTATAATACGAGCAAGACCTGTTATGTTCTCTGTAAGTATAGGGTTTCTTTTGTGTGGCATAGCAGAAGACCCTTTTTGACCTTTTGCAAAAAACTCTTCACACTCATAAACCTCTGTTCTTTGCCAGTGTCTAACTTGAACTGCAAATTTTTCAATAGTTGAGCTTAAAAGTGCAAGTGTTGTAGCCAATCTAGCATATCTATCTCTTTGGATAACTTGATTTGAAGCTGGTGCTGGTTTTAGTCCAAGCTCTTTACAAGCAATCTCTTCAAGCTCTAACGGAGCATGAGCAAAGTTACCCATAGCTCCACTTATCTGACCAACTGCGAT
>DQSP01000183.1 GCA_015663215.1 Sulfurimonas sp. | reverse complement strand
CATACTCTACCTATATATGTACTTTTTATAAACGATTTTTGAATTGTAGCGAAAAAAAACCATATTGGCTATAAAGTTTTTTTTTAATTCTCCGATTTAGTATATATCAACGGCAAGGACGCCGGTGAAAACTTACAGATAAAAGGATTTATCATGGGATTTAGAATTAACACAAATGTTGCGGCTCTTAACGCTCACAATGCGGCTACGCTAAACAATAGAAACTTGGACAGCTCTTTGGCTAAGCTTTCTTCAGGTTTGAGAATTAATACAGCAGCAGATGATGCTTCTGGTATGGCAATTGCCGATTCTCTAAGGAGTCAGGCAAATAGTCTTGGTCAAGCGGTTGCAAATGCAAATGATGCAATTGGTTTGATTCAAACTGCAGATAAGGCGATGGACGAGCAAATAAAAATTCTCGATACTATCAAAACTAAAGCAATCCAGGCTGCTTCAGATGGTCAAACAACTTCTTCTCGTGAAGCGATTCAAAAAGACGTTAACAGACTTCTTGAGCAACTTGATAACATTGCAAAAACTACTTCGTTCAACGGACAAGTGCTTCTTTCTGGTAAGTTCTCTAACAAAGAGTTTCAAGTTGGAGCATACTCAAACCAAACTATCAAAACTTCTATCTCTAACACTCAGAGTATAGCAACTGGTAATATGGCTACAAGAAATGATATTGTTGCATTGGGAAATGTTACAAGCATGACTTCAGCAGCGCAAGGCGCTACTGTTATATCAGTTGCATCAGGTAATGGTTTGGCTGTAGGTGATGTGATCAGAATTGAAGGTGCTGGTGATTATACTATTACTGGTATGGATTCAGTTTTAGATGCTTCAACAATTACTATTGATAGAGCTTTAGAAAAAACTCTTACAGGAACAGGTATTAATATATCTGTTGTTAGTAATATGGCAGAAGATTTATCAAATGCTACAGCAGATAACTCAACCGTTCTTTCAATGGGTAGTGTAGCTGGAACAAATGGTTTTGCAGTTGGTGACAAGATTATAGTAACATTGACTTCAGGTGACGTTACTCGTACAGTAACAGCTGTTAGTGGTGCTTTAGTTACTCTTGATGATGTAGCTAGTACAGGCGCAACACTTGCTATGGGCGATAGACAAACAGTTGGTACTGCTTTTGCTACAAGTGATTATGTTAAATATACTGTTGAAGGTATGGATTTAACAGGCGTACAATTAACAAATAGTAGTGCTGAAGGTGTTGTAAATACTGGTTTAGGTAGAGTTGCAGACCTTATCAACGAATCAACTTCTGTTACAGGGATTAAGGCTGTTGCAAATGTTGAAGCAAATAGTCTTATAAGTGTTGCGGGTGGAGCACTTGGTTCAGATATGAAGATTAATGGTGTTACTGTTATGGAAGCTGGACAGACTATCTTAGCTGGTGATAGTGACAGTGCTATTGTTAGTGCTATCAATGAAAAATCTGCTTTAACAGGTGTTAGAGCAGATTTAGAAGCTGATGGCACATTGACACTTACAAGTGATGGTAGAGCTATGAAACTTGAAGGTTTCACAGATGCAACTGGTATTAACGATGGAACTGTAACAGGTTCACTTGACCTTACTAAAAATGGACTAGAAGTTATGAAAGTAATAAGTTCACACTTTAGTGATGCAGGATTAACAACTGTTGCAGCTGCTGGTGTAGGTGCTCTTAGTGAAATTGTTGATAATCATACTCTTAGTGAGTTAGTTACTGGACAAAGAGACAGTAATGGTGATGGTAAAATTGACAATGATGATGAAGTAGGTCTTCTTATGACTAGAGAAGGTGCAATGCTTGCAATGGATATTACAGAAGCGGCTATTGGTCAGCTAGATGCTATCCGTGCAGACTTAGGTTCTACCCAAAATCAATTAACAGTTACAGTAAATAACATCTCTGTTACTCAAGTAAATGTTAAAGCTGCAGAATCAAATATCCGTGACGTTGACTTTGCTGCAGAATCAGCTGCTTTCTCTAAGTATAACATCCTAGCACAATCTGGAAGTTATGCAATGAGTCAAGCAAATGCTGTTCAGCAAAATGTTCTAAGATTATTACAGTAGTAATTTTACTGAATAATTATAAGCCAGAGGTTTTATACCTCTGGTTTCTCTACACACTATCCTTAAAAGGCACACTTTGTGCTTAATCTTTCATAACTAATTTAACAAAAGGCTTTATCTTGAAAACAGTTTATGAAAAAAACTTAGATGCTATTAAAAAAGTAGATGAAAAATTATATAAAAAGTTGTCTATTATAGAAGAAAATGTAAGATATGAAGTTTTTCAAGGTAACAAAGAGAGTGATATAAATATATTAGATACAAAAAAAGATATAAAATTTTATAATAAGCCTTTAGTCGATATAGAAAAAGAGAAAAAGTATTTTGAAGAGTACTCAGAATATGATTTTTTATATATATTTGGTATAGGAAATAGCGTAGTATTAGAAGAGCTTTTAAAAAATGCAAAACATCAACAGATTGTCATTGTTGAACCAAATATAGAGTTATTATATATAGCTTTAAATCTGTCTGATCTATCTATAGCAATTACTCGTAAAAGAGTAGTTCTTATTTTAGAAGAAGATTTTATATTTTCTAAAGCAATTGATATATTTAATTACAAAAACGCAAAACTGTATGCAAGAGTTTTTAAACTACATTTTATGACATACTATTATGAATACAATTATTTAAAAAATATGGCTAAAGTAAATGAAATTTTTACAAAAGCATTAGAATATTTTATATCGGTTGCTGGTAATAGCACTGTAGATCAAGCTTTGGGATTAAAACAGCATTTGATGAATATGCCACTTATGCTAAAGGGTCCAAAATTCTCTTCGTTATTAAAAAAGAAAAACAGTGATGTAGCTATAATCGTCTCAACTGGTCCAAGTTTACATAAACAGTTGGATCTGTTAAAAGAAGTAAAAGATTATGTAACTATCATTAGTGTTGATGCTAGTATGCCAATACTTGAAAAAAAAGATATAAAACCTGACTTTGTTGTTTCTATGGAAAGAGATGAAGAGTCTGATATTTTTCATAAAAAAACTTCAAAAGAATTTCAAGAAGGTATAAACTTTATTTGTGCTTCACTACAGAATAAAAGTGTTTTTAAAGAGATAAAATCTGGTACAACAACATTGGTTATGAGACCAT
>DQSP01000164.1 GCA_015663215.1 Sulfurimonas sp. | reverse complement strand
GTGGAACGCGAGATGTGGGATATTTGGCAGGAGTTAGCAGGTAAAGACCTCCCTCTTCCTCTTGGTGGTATGGCGATTCGTCGCTCGCTCCCTCTGACAAAAGCCATCGCTTACGAAGAGACACTTACAAAAGCGGTTCAAGTTGCACGAGACCATAAAGATAGACTCTCTACTATGCTACTTGAACGCGACCTTGTTCGTATAGATGCTCCTACTTTAGATAAGTACCTCGAACTTTATGCAAATGATGAGTCGATAACACTAAGCCCACTCCAATATAAAGCGATAGATAAACTCTTTGAGCTTGGATATAAACATGGGTTTTATGATGCACCTGTGAGTATAGAAGAGTATCTTATCCCTACTGAATATACCGAGTTAAGGAATAGTTAAATGGAAGCAAAACTCGTAGCACTTGGTGTTGAAACTTTTAAAATTGCACTTATGTTAGCACTGCCTGGTCTTCTTACAGGAATGTTTTTAGGACTTGCAGTTTCTATCTTTCAAGCGACTACTCAGATCAACGAGATGACACTCTCTTTCATCCCTAAGATTATCGGTGTTGTTATTGTGATAGTTTTAACTATGCCTTGGATGCTTAACGAAATGACAGATTTTGCTCGGCATGTCTTCGAGATTATGCCTGAATTTGTTGAGTAATGAAAACAAAACAGCTCAACTTTAAAAAATACAGCTCTTTTAAGATAGGCCCAGAGATAGAAGTGGCACTTTTAGAAGATGACTTCTCTTATGTTGAGAACTACTACCTTATAGGCTCTTGTAACAATACCCTAGTCGGAAATAATCCACCTCCACTTATGATGCTCTCAAAAATGTACGATTACATAAAGATAGAAGATGGTGTTTTAAAAGTTGGAGGGGCTACTCCTTCTGGAAAAGTTGCTTCATTTTGTAAAAAACATGACATCGCGAACTTAGAGTTTCTTTCACATCTTCCGGGAAAACTCGGTGGTCTAGTTTTCATGAATGCAGGACTTAAAGAGTTTGAGATTTTTAATGTCTTACTTGATGTGGCTACTACAGATGGTAAAAAAAACACAGATGAAATAGAGTATGGCTATAGATATACAAACATAGACAAGCCCATACTTGAAGCTACTTTCAAGCTCACAAATGGCTTTAGTTTAGAAAAAGTAGAAATGTTTAAAAAGATGCGCTCTAATCAACCCTCTACACCAAGTGCAGGAAGCTGTTTTAAAAATCCTAAGGGCGATTATGCAGGGCGTTTGATAGAAGCTGTTGGTCTTAAAGGAGTTATGAGAGGTGATATGTGTTTTAGTGAGGAACATGCTAACTTTCTTGTAAACAATGGCAATGGTGTTTTTGAAGATGCGATGTGGCTCATAAATGAAGCCAAAAGAAGAGTCCAAGAGGAGTTTGATATCCTCTTAGAGTGCGAGATTATTATACTAGAAACGTAACATTAAACCTGCATAAACACCTGAAAAATCGATATTCATTTTAGTTTTTTCATCATCACTTGTTAGATCAAACTTTTGCATTCTGTATCCTATCTCTATAGCAGGCTGAACGACTGGAATAAAGCCTAAAGTGTAATCAGCTTTGACTCTTATGTCTGAAACAGTGTTACCTTGGTAGGTAATATATTTTACATCTGCTTCTAAACCTATATCTGTTACAGGAATTTCAACACGGGCTCTTACATATCCCATAGGAATGATGACAGAAGTTGTATCTTCATAAGCACTTATTCCACCAATACCATTTACATTAACACCATCAACCTTATATGTAGTCTCCATTACTTTTAAGTCTAGTCCAACATCTACCGTAGTCCAAAAAGTATTATCAAGTAGGTTGTAGTAAGGGATGACATCATACTGTGTTATATCAAGAGAACTAGTTGTTGTAGCACCAGGAACAGTAAATCCGCTAAATGAACCACTTACTATACCAGTGTCTTTTAAAGTAGTGTACTCTAGTCTTAAGTTTGGAAGAACAGGGAGAGGATGCTTTATGAGTAACCAAGCATAAATACTTTGATCCTCTTTTTCATCCGAAGTGTATGTACCTGCAGTAGCACCATCCGTATAGGAAAGTATGCCTTTTGGTGTTTGGTTCCATGCACCACCACCCATCTCTACTCTAGCTATATCAGCATTTAAGGCACTTGTAAAAAGTGTTATAGAGGCTAATGTTATTAATGTTTTTTTCATATTTTTATCTCCTTGCATTTGTATTATAGGAGTATTATATCAAAGTATTTTGTTTGAATGCTTAAGGGATTTTGTAAGGGAAATAGTCTAAAGAGTCAGAGTCATAAAGACTCATCTTCTTTAAAGGGGTTTAGCTAATAGCAGCGATTGCAGCGTCGTAGTTAGGCTCTTCAGTGATTTCTGGAACGATTTCTTTGTAAGTTACAACACCTTCTTCGTTTACTACGAAGATTGCACGACAAGTTACACCAGCTAAAACTGATCCACCTAAAAGTACTCCGTAAGCATTAGCAAAGTCTTTGTTTCTAAAGTCAGAAGTAACAACTAAATCGTTAATTCCTTCAGATTGACAAAAACGTCCTGAAGCAAAAGGAAGGTCAAGAGAAACGATAGTTGCAGTTACATTTTCAAGACCAACAACTTTTTGGTTAAAGCTACGAGTTTCAGTAGCACATACACCTGTGTCTAAAGAAGGAACAACAATTATAAGTTGTTTCTTACCAGTAGCTCCACCAACTACTACATCACCTAAACCATCAGAGTTTACAACAGTAACTGCTGGTGCCTTGTCTCCTACATTTACTTCATTTCCTAATAACTCTACATCTGTACCTTTGAATTTAGTTGTTGCCATATTCAATTTCCTTGTTTTAATATTTTGAGAGAAGTATATTTGAAATAGGTTAATATCAGTCTTATTTTAAAATGAAGTAAATTACTATAATAAAGTATTAAGTTTTATAAAAGACTTCTTGGGGCTATATCTAACTCTTCTAGCGAAGTAAACATCTTTTTCTCGTACATCTCTACTGCCACTCTGCCTATCATCGCAGCATTATCTGAACAGTATTTAAGTTCACTTAAAATTAGCTCTGCATTATGAGGCTTGAGAAGTTCTAGTATCTGTGAGCGAAGATATAAATTTGCTGATGCCCCACCAACTATAGCAAAGGTTTTTGGTCGAACAGTTTTAAAGTACTTTTTGAGTTTCATAGTTAAATGTTTTGTGGCGATATGTTCAAATGAAGCTGCGATGTCTTCAAATTCAGGCTTTTCGTTCTTTTCTTCTTCTAAAACAGCTAAACGCACTGCATTTTTGAGTCCTGAGTAGCTAAATGCGATGAGTGGTGACTGATGCAAGGGCACTGTAAAGTTATGTTTAAGTCTATCTCCATCTTTTGCAAGCTCTTGAATCACAGGACCACCAGGATAACCAAGCCCCATCATCTTAGCCACTTTATCAAAACTCTCGCCAAAACTATCATCCATACTTTTAGCAACTGTCTCTATCTCTGTAAGACTTTTAACTTCCATTACTTGTGTATGTCCACCTGAGACTAGTAAACAAGTAAGAGGAAATTGTGTTTCCTTTTTGTCAATAAAAAGTGAGTAAATATGTCCGATGAGATGATTTACACCGATGAGAGGAATATCTAAAGCCACCGCAATAGCCTTTGCCATAGTTACACCCTCAACAAGTGTCACAGCTAAACCAGGAGTTGAGGTAACAGCAACAGCTTTAAGCTTGGGAAAGTACTCTTTTACTTGTTCTAGTATCTTAGGTAGTGCTTCTGCATGAAGACGAGCAGCAAGTTCAGGAACAACACCACCATAAACACTATGCTCTATCTCTTGACTGATTTTTTTATGAAAAAGTAATTTTTTTGTTTTTATGTCGGTGATAGCTATTGCACTATCATCACATGAACTCTCTATGCTTAGTATCATTTACAGCTCCTAACATATGCCCTTACTTCCTTGTCGATTAAAAATACATCATCAACATTTTGTGCTACTTGTGTAAATTTTTCATAGGCATTGATAATATTTTTACTTATATCCATAAAACCTATTTCTTTATTGATAAAAAGCTCGATTGCAGCTTCATTTGCTGCGTTTACAATAAGTCCTCTTTCTGGGTTTTGGAGTAACTCATCTTTTATCTCCCAAACAGGATATCTATCACGAGTAATCTCTCTAAACTCTAAACCACCAGTTTTGACTAAATTAACATGCTCTAAAATGTTCTCATCCATCTGCTTATCAAGTGCAAATGCGATAGGGAGTTGCATACTCGCGTTTGCGAAGTGAGCTGTTGTTGAACCATCTTTAAAGTCTATGAGTGCATGTATGAGGGATTTTGTTTCAATGATGGCATCATAATGACCTTCGCCAAAGAGCCATCTTGCTTCTAGGAGCTCAAACATTTTGTTGACCATGGTTGCGGAGTCTATGGTTATCTTTTGTCCCATCGACCAGTTTGGATGTTTTTGGGTATCTGCAAGTGTCGCGTTTTGGAGTTTTTTTATATCCCAGTCACGAAATGCACCACCTGAGGCAGTGATTATCATTTTTTGTACTGGTCTATCTTGGAGGAGATACCAAAGTCCAAAGTGCTCACTGTCTATGGGTTGGATATTTTTTGTATCTATGAAAGCACCACAAGCAACTAAAGATTCTTTGTTTGCTAAGGCTACTTTTTTGTTACACTCTAATGCTTTAAGTGTTGGACGAAGTCCTAAAAACCCTACTAAAGCATTGACTACAAGCTCACTTTGTGAATCTGCTATGACTTGTAAAATAGCTTCATTTCCTGCATAAACGCGAGAGTGATTTACACTTGGAATATCTTTCTCATCAGCAATTACAACTACTTTTGGGGAGTGTTCTTTTATCTGCTCATTTAAGACTTTGATATTCTTTCCAGCCACTAAAACTTCGACACTTATGTTAAATCTTGAAGCGACTAGAAGAGTATTTATCCCTATAGAACCAGTTGAACCTAAAAGTACCAACTAGACTAGACCTCGTAAAAGCACAAGCATAACAATCCCACCAAAAAGGTAGCCATCGATTCGGTCAAGTATGCCTCCATGACCGGGAAGTAGGTCACCACTATCTTTGACACCAGCGGCTCTCTTTAACGAAGACTCAAACAAGTCACCGAAAATTGAGCTAACAGCAACAGCGAAACTTACAAAAAAGCCAACCATAAAATCCACAACACCAAGACCAAAAAATGCACCACCGATAGTCGCAACGGCTATACCACCGACAACACCTTCCATAGTTTTATTTGGACTTGTCTCGCAAAACTGTGTTTTTCCTATACTTTTACCAACGGCATATGCACCTACATCTGTAAGAGCGACAACAGCGAGTAACCATAAAAGTGAGAGAACTCCATACTCTTGGTACATTGTGAGCATAAAAAGAATACCAGCGGTTGGATAGATGAAAGGAAAGAAGTCTTTCCACTCGAGCTCTTTGTTAAACGCGATAGCACTTGCATAAGCAACACCCGCTAAAACAAAAAGGTCATCACCATAAGGATATACTCCAGCTACAAGCCAAAGTCCGGCTGCAAAAGGCAGTAGTCCATCATTTTCTACTTCAAAGAGTTTTACAGCTTCTTTAAATGCCAGTAGGTAAACGCCACCAAAAACAAGCCACATTACAAAAAAGTTATCTATTAAACCAATAATAATAACAGCTGCTAAAAGTGCGAAACCTGTCACTATTCGTTCTTTGTGATCTTCAAACATACTCATAAAAATTCCTAGATATTATTTATGAGGACATTATACCCTTTTGCAAATATAATTAATCTTTGTCGTCGTTAAAGTGTTCACTAAACTGCGAGAGTAAGAAGTCTACACTCTCTAAAATACCACTATCAAGTTCATCTCTATCTACATCTATAAAATCATTTGCTGAATATGTAAGAGCAAAAGTAGAACTTTTATCTGCTCTAAATGTTTGCACTTCTTCGCCTAGTGCGAGTTTAACATATACATAGTGAGTTCCATCATCATCTAAATCTTCTAATGCAACCATGAGAGTAGGACTGTCTTGTGCTTTTGTTTTTATGCCTAAGTTCTCTAGGGCTGTATACATTTTTGTTTTGATAGTTTTTATGGTGTCTGGTGCTACAAGTGAAACATCATTTTTGACATATACATTTGCTTTTTGAAGCCCCGTCAGTGTCCAAAAACCAGCTGCGTTTACACTCATAACTGTAATAAAAAGGAGTAGTAAAAGTTTTTTCATTATTTAGCTCCGTAGAGTTGTATCGCGTTATCTAAATTCTCTGCAAAATGTTTCTTCTTGATGTAACCAGTAGTATCTAAGATAATAGTCTCATCTTTTGGGTTGATAAAAAAGACTTTTGGTGTAAATTGTGTTTGGAACTTTTTAGGAAAAGTTTTGATATCAAACTTTTTGTCTACTACTAGTGTTATAACTTCTGTCTGTAATCGTTTTTTTAGAAGTGAAGAGTTAAGTGTTTTTCTCTCAAACTTACGACACCAAGGACAGTAGTCTGCCCCTAAAACCATCATAAGTATTTTGTTTTCTTTTTTTGCTCGCGAAAGTGCTGTTTTATAGTCTCTCTCAAAGCCCATCTCTTGTGCAAAATTATCGACATTTGCTCCAAAAAGTGTGAGGCTAAATAGGAGGAGAATTATTATTTTTTTCATGTTGTTTCCTTGATTTATCTTTAAAGTATATCTAATTTTTCATTTTTCATTTTTTAGGTGATTGAACTTTGTTCGCTCTGTAAACTTGATATTTAGGTTTATCAGTATCTGGACCTCGTAGTGTTGGGTCTATTTTGTTTAGGTCAAGTTTTTCTGCTTGCTTTTCATAGGGCATGCCAAAGAAAAAGAAGACAAAATCCCAGATACCTACAAAAAACATACGAATATATTTCATAAATAGTTTCCTTTTACTTAAAAGTCATGAGTGCATACCCATTATTTTGGTATCTGATAGTATCTAAAAAACTATTTGGTGAGATGTGTATAAAGGAAAGTACATCTTCTTTAATAATAGATTTTTTAGCTAAAGACATTGCACAAACAGTAATAGAAACATTTTTTCTTTTAGAGAGTGAAGTAAGATATTCTTGTGCTTGTTTAATTAACTCAGCATCTTCATCCGGGACTATCAACTCATAATTCTCTGAAGTCATAGGGACACATGAACCATGCAGAGTAAGTGCAACAGTAACATTATCTCCACTTTTTTCAAACATATCTATCGTTTTTCCAACAAGCCACATCCGTGTTTTTATATATTCAGCATCACTCGCACTACAATCAAAAACAACCTTATGTTCTTTTGCTTGAACTGATACTGCAAATATAAGTGCTATTAGTAAGATGATTTTTTTCATATTGAGTTATCCAATTCTTCAGTAATAAGTGTTAAGTGTCACTTTACACTATGTAATTATATGATATAATTCTTAAAAGTAAATAATTATTCAAGGTAAACATATGGAATATAAGATTTCTGAACTAGTAGCTAAAACAGATGTACCAAAATCTACTATCCTTTATTACATCAAAGAAGGCTTACTACCTCAAGCAAAAAAAGTAAAATCTAATGTGCATGAATATAGTGATGAACATTTAGAACTCCTCAAATATATAAAATATATGCAGGAAAATATGGGAAGCAGTAATGAAGAACTGAAGTCTATTCTTAAAAAGAAAAATGACTCTTTTTCGGGTTCATATACTATGCTTGCACCATTGATGAATACACTTAGTGGGGAAACAGACACTATGAACTACTATGTAAAAGAGGAATTCTGTGAGCATTTTGATATAGAGATGAAAAGACTAGAGAGTTTAATAGCAGATGGAATAGTTCTACCTATACAAGAGGATAAACTAACAGATAAAGATGCTTCGCTTATCAATCTTGTCGAAGACTTTTTAGAAGTTGGGGTAAGTTACTCTATTCTCAAAGAGTATGTCAAACAAGCAAAGGTTCTTTCACAGCTTGAACAAAAAATGCAAGAAGAGTTGTGTGGTATAAGAAATGAAGAAAACTTCTCTACTTTATGGAAGATAATGTTTGAAACTCTTTTTAATGCTAAAGAGTATATTTTTAATCGTATGACATATAAAGCACTGACACACTCTATAAAAAAAGAGTTAGTAAAGCCTTAAACTTTTATATCTAGTTTGTGAAGAGGTGAGCCCTCTAGAGGTTCTTCTTCATCCTCTTCATGCTTTTCACTTCTTTGGTTCTCTCTGTCGGCTTCATCACGAGTATGATCTTTATCTTCATCAACTTCTTTATTCTCTTCTGTAGGGCGTACTTCAAGAACTTTTTCATCTTTTTCTTGCACAGAAGCCTGAGCCACCATATTTTGAAAATCTACCCTGTTTTGATTTGCATTTTGTGCAGTCGCTGCAGCAGGAGTCATCTGGTTTGTAAAGATTGTACTTGAAACGGGTCCAATAGATGCCATAACTAACTCCTTGTGTCTATCTCTATAGTTTTATACTTGTTGTAAAGAACATTTGCCCCATGCTGGATGGTTACTTCTCTACGAGGAGTATAATCGACCAAATACTTATCTTGTGAAGTCGTAGTAAAATCTACACAGAGTCTTGCCGCTGATTTTATGATATTTTCAGGTAAGCTTTGTTTATCAGTTGTGATGATAACATGGCATGAGGGTTGCTCTTTGAGGTGTATCCAGATGTCTTTTGCTCTTGCATTTTTAAGTAGGGCTATATTTCCTTTTTCATTTTTTCCGAGTTGTACCTTGTAGCCTTCTATCCAAAAAGTTTCTATGGAGTCATTGGTTTGTACTTTTTTACTTTGCACTTTTTTTGGAAACAAAAGTTCTATTTTCGCTATATCTTCTGCCATCTGTACCGTGTGAATAAAAAGCTTAATATGCTCTATTTTAGAGGAGAGTGATTCTTCTTCTATGTGAAGGTGTTTAGCTTTTTGTTTAGCTTTTTTACTTCGAGTAAAGAACATATTACTCACAACAAATGCAGTAGGGTACTCTTTATCTATGTGCAGTTCTATCTGCTCGCCTGTGTAGTCATCTAAGAGTAGTTTTTTAGAATAAGGTTTGAAGTTGTGTACATTTGAGAGCATGAGATTACCATAGTGCTCATTTTTTTGTGCAGTCTCTTCTAGGCCCTTCTCGGAATCTAACTTCTCATAAAGTCTTTGTAGTTTCTTGAGTTTTTTATTTAAAAATGCAATCTTTTGCTTTTTTAGATTTTGTAGTTTTGAGTCTTGTTCTTTAGTGTAAACGCGATACAAGAACTCTTCTACACTCTCTAAAGGGTACTCTTTTGCAACAAAAGGGGCATTTGGTACATCAAGTAGTTTTTGTCCAACACGGACTTCACGAAAGGAAGAGTAGAGGTCAACATGACGCAGGGCTTCAATCACTATGTTTTGCTCATCAAGTATGATTATATTTGTATATTTTCCAGTAAACTCTATCTGAAGGTATGTTATCTCTTCTTTGTAAGCAGAAGCCATAGAAGTTTTCATACGGATTATCTTGTCATCGTTAAGAAGCTCTATATGTAAAATATTACAACGGTTAAAGTGTTTTGCTATGAGAACATCAAAAGGAGCATTATAAATCTTCGAACGAGGATATTCCTGGCATTTAAACATGCTAGAATCTGAACGCGACATATTGAAGTAAACTGCATCTCTTTTATCAAATACAATTTTTATGATGGTATCACTCACTCTATGAACAGCAGAAATCTTTTTAAAGTTCTGCAGATAGAGCATGATTTGTCGTAGGTGGGATAGTTTCATATCCTCATTATATCACAGAGATAACTTACTTTTCTTGCATCTTTTGTGCTAGAAAGTTTGCTGTTGGAAAATCAACAGTATTTACATGTATGTAGAGCCATTCAGGAGTTTTACGCACAAAATTTATAATTTTCTTAAAATCTCCGTAAAGCTTCCACTCCCTACTGCTATTTTCAAGGTCAGATAAAAATACATCATGAGCAGTTTTATGCATTTCATATTT